>JAFVOV010000109.1 GCA_017505675.1 Clostridia bacterium | reverse complement strand
CGGCAACGGAAAAAATTTTTGCGATGGAAAATCAGCCCACCGCCATATTTTGCGCGTACGATAACGTTGCGCTCGGTGCGATTGAGGCGATTAAAAAACACGGCAAAAGCGTTAAGAGAAACCGTATTAAAAGATTACTTAGAGAAAGCTTTAAATGCTTTGCGCCTTTCGTAAAGGACGGCTTCTTTTTTGTTTTTTTACCGAAAGTTAAAGAAGAATATTCTTTAAACGAATTCAAAAAGGATATGAATTACCTTTTAAAAAAGTCTGGGCTTATAGAAAAATGTTAAAAACTTTAGGTGTTTTACTTATAAAATTTTATCAAAAATTTCTTTCGCCTCTAAAAACTACGCATTGTAGGTATATACCGTCTTGTTCGCAGTATGCTTTAGAGGCTATACTAAAACACGGCTTTTTTAAAGGTTGTCTTCTTGCAATATGGCGTCTTTTGAGATGTAACCCCTTTTCTAAAGGTGGTTTTGATAAAGTGCCAGATAAGAAAAATATTATTAAATGGGTTTATTAAAAAATGGAAATATCTAATATACTATCTTCTCTCGTTTACTATGCGTTTAAAGCGCCGGTAGTAACGGGGCTTACTCAATGGGTTACTTGGTTTATTACCTTGTTTTCTTCCGTTGGCGTGGGCGTAATAGTTTTTACCATAGTATTAAAACTTATTACTTTCCCTTTAGACTATGCGTCAAGGGCGTCTATGCGTAAAAATTCTTTAAAAATGGAAGAAATGCGCCCTGAACTTGAAAAACTTCAAAAGCAATACGCAAACGATAAAACTATGTATCAGCAAAAAATGATGGCTGTTTATAAAAAGAACGGTTATTCTGCTTTTGGTTCATGCTTACCTACTATCGTTACGCTCGTATTCTTTATTATCGTTTTAACTTCGTTTAACGATTATTCAACTTATCAAAACGTAAAATACCTTTATAATATGAATATCGCTTTCAATAACGTTATTGACTACGGTATTGAAGACGTTGACGGTTATATCACCCGTGATGCCGAAGGTAAACCAATTATTGACGATATTAAAATTTATAACGAAAAAACAGGTGATACTTTTGCCGTTACGGTTGACGGCGTTACTCTAAACGCAGTTTATACACCTAATACCGTTACTTATACTACTTCTAACGGGTATATTTCTATAACCAAAAGTTACACGGTTGACGGCGAAAACGTTACCTTTACTTTTGATAACTCAGGTAGAAATTTACTTATAGATAAAATTGATAGGCAAGATTTAAAAACTTCAGACGGCAAAACTTTTAGCGAATACGTTCTAAGTGATACCGAAGGTAAAACTACCGAAGAACTTGCAAGTTCGTTTATACTTGATATTCAACAAACTGCCGCTGCTAATAAGTACCGTGAAGAAGAAGAAAGTTTCTTGTGGATTCAAAATATTTGGCAAACGGATAGCGCAATGGCTCACCCCGTTTATAGTGATTATAAGTCGTTCAACGCTAAATATAATTTAAGTGGTTATACTTCAGACGAACAACAATACACTAACTTAACGGCTAAACTTGGCGCTGAAAAGAATAAACCTAACGGTTATTTTATTCTTATTGCTTTAACTATCGGTACTTCGTTTTTAATGCAATGGATTTCTACAAAGAGCAATAAGGCTCAAATGGAACTTCAAAACGTTGATGGTACGGGTATGCAAACCCAAAAGATGATGATGTGGATGATGCCTATTATGATGGCTTTCTTCGCATTTATGTATACGGCTGCTTTCTCGCTATATATTATAATGAGTTCGCTAACAAGCGCAGCCACTACCCTACTTATCAATAAGATAGTTGATATTCAAATAAAGAGAGAAAATAAAAAGAAGGAAAACGAAAAGAGCGTAGGTACTTCTTATAATAAAAATTACAGTAAAAAAAGAAGGTAAAAAGAAATGGAATTTACAGGTAAAACGGTAGAAGAAGCCGTAAACGAAGGGTTAAAAACCCTTGGAAT
>JAFVOV010000108.1 GCA_017505675.1 Clostridia bacterium | reverse complement strand
CCTAATCCCATAATTAATACAAAATATTTTAATAATTTATTCATATTAACACATCCTTTATTCTAATAACATTTTATCACAAATATTAAAAAATACAAGACTTTATTATCTTGTTTTTTTAAGCCTTTTTACCATTTCGGTCATATCTGATTTAAAGTCACATAGAACTTTATTTACCATTTCTTCAGTAACGGGTTTACCTGCGTGTTCCGTGCGCCAAAGTTCAGCGGTATTATTGCAACCTTCTTGAATAACGCAAACCTTTGGTTTAAGCGCTATAACGTCTAAATCAAAGCGCTCTAAAAGCGATTTAGTTGCTTCACCGCCGATACCGCGGTTTACTACAGTTCCGTATTTATTAAAATAAGGATAAATTTCAAAACGCTCGGTGTTGCTTGAACCTATAAACAAAATATCCACGGGGATTTCATTTATTAGATAAACGCTGTTACGGCAATTAAAAATTTCACGCTTATCACTTCTAGGTTTATTGTCTGAATAACATAACTTTTTAAATTCTTTAATGTCCATAATTTACTCTTTATTAAAAATTTTGTCAAATACGGGATATAATAATTCCGCCATTTTGTTATACCCTAAAACGTGCGGATGCAAATCGTCGCCAAAGGTTAAATCTTGCATAGTAATTCCATCAGAAGATACGCACGCTGAATAATAATCAACGAAAGTAACGCCTTCTTTTAAGCATAATTCTTTTAAGAATTTGTTTTCTTCTAAAATCACCGCGTTTCTAACGTCCTTAACGCCTATAGGTAGCACTGCCCCCACGACGGGAATAATGCCACGCCCTTTAAGTTCTTTAATAATAAAAGTCATATCGGCTTTATATTCGTCTAGAACGCTTTTTATAAGTTGGTCGGTAACGGGTTTACCTTCGTGCGCCGTACGCCATAGCACGGCGGTATTATTTACGCCTTCGGCTACAACGCAAACTTTTGGGTTTAACAAAATCGCGTCGTAATAAAGCCTGTTTTTTAAGGCTGGCGTTGCTTCCCCACCGATACCGCGATTGACTATATTGCCGTATTTATTAAAATACGGATAAACTTCAAAACGCTCGGTTATACTGTCCCCTATAAACAAAATATCAACGAGTAATTCGTTTATTAAATACACGCTGTTAAGGCAGTTAAAAATCGCTCTGCGTTCGCCTTTTGGCGCTTCTAAAGCAAAATGAATATCTTTAAACTCTTTAATATCCATAACAACTCCGATTATTTAACGTATTCAATTACGTCAATAAATTCTGATTTTAGCGACATAAACCTATTCTTTACGTCCATTGACGGATTATCTTTAAGGTTGTTCACCAAAACGTCACACGCGGAAATTAAGTCTTTACCCGCTAAAAATATTCCGCTACCGCAAGACCGAACGAATACGTTATACTTTGCAAAATCAGTACGCTTAAAGAACTCTTTTGCAAAATCGTTTCCGCCGATAGAAATAACTTTTTCTGCGTAAGTGGGATAAACTTCAAACTGATTTACTACTTGAAGTTCAGCGCCAGACTTATTTTTAATCCATTCGTTCAAATACTCGGCAGCCTTAACAGAAGCCTCGTCGTTTTTATCAATTAAGATTTTATAGTTAGGCACGCTTTTTTCCATAATTTGATGGGGCGTCCAAGGGATACTAAAACCAAGTTCAATTAAAAGCGCCTCAAAACGCTTATAATAAACGCTCTTTTTGTCGCCAAAATAATATTCGTCATTACGGCAAATCATACGAAGCGGAGTAAGTAGAACGGTTTTAACACGCCTATCTAAAATAAACTTTTCACTTACCGAAAGGTCGGATTTTTCAATTTTATTTAATCCCTTATCTAAAATATCCACGCAGTCGGTTAGAACTTCTAAAGGATAATTTTCAGGGAATAAAAAGTCACACCAAGGGTCGCAAGGTCCTATCATTAAGCCTTTTTCTGCAAAATTAACTTTATAAAAATCTAGCATTTTGCACTTAAAATCATATACTTCTTGCGCCGCAATACTATAATACCCGTCCATATACTCACGCATAAGTTTATATACGTCTAAATCGGGGTTCCAGAACAACTTACTTATAACGTAACTGTCCATTTCTATATGGTAGCCCTGCGTTCCGCCGTAGGCTTCTTCATACATTACGTAACTCATTCCGATTTTATTATAAAACTTCATATTTTCCGATAAGTATAAGTAAGCAGGGGCAAAATAGTATTTATCAATATAATTTACCGGATAATCCCAAAGCATTATATTTTTAGTTAAATTAGTCCAACCGATAAAAGATTTTCTTACGTCTTCTTTCTGACGCATATCCGTATAGCCGTAAGAATAGTTTGCAGAAAGCGGTGCGTATCTAATATGTAACCTTTCTTTAGGTATTATCAGTTTATCAATAGGCTGTAAATTTTCATCTACAGGCGCGTTAAGCGTTGACTGATAAGCAAAGGTAACTAAAATAAAATCAGAACTAATGCCTTCTTTTTTAAGCCTTTCTTCAACCAACTCTATTACGGCGTTAAGCATAATAATCATTGTGCCTGCTTCGCCTCCGTAACGCTTTCTTTTTTCCACGCAACGCTTACAATAACACATAGCGCCGGAATTATCTTGCCTGCCGAACATAAAATACTTTTTATCGGGATTTTCCACGATAAACTTATATAAACTGTCCGCAATAGCCTTTACTACGCTTACTTCTAGAGTTTCATCAACCTTGCCGTCGTCAGTTAATCCGTTACTGTAACAACATTCAGTTTGCCCAACGTCGTCAAGAGCGGTAAACTTGCTCTTTTTATTAGGGTCGGGCGTGTTGAACATTTCAGGATGAGTTTTTAAATACTTTTCCCTTGAAACGTATTCGTGAGAGTTGTGGCTGTTAGAAATCTTATCAAACCACGTTTTGTTTATTATGCCCGCTTCGGGGTGGTCTGGCGTGTTAGGGCCTTCAAAACGTCTTTTTAAAACGTAATCGGGGTTGACCATAAAAGAAAAATGCGCTCACTCTCTCTGTGGAAAACAGGGATTGCATTCAATATCTTTTTCTTCTACTTTTAACTCGTCATTTTTTGGAGTGACTTCATCAGTAGCGGTCAAAAATTTAACGCCTAAAAACCTTTCTAAAAACTCGTAAACGCCGTAAATAACGCCCTTATCAGAGCCACCGTAAATATACGCGTTACCGCCCTTAAACGCTATGCGCAAGCCACTTTCTTTAAGCGTGGTTTTATCCGCGCCATCAATAATCGTAGCGGATTGAGCGTTATAACCTATAGAGATAAAATGCTTATTATCTTTATAGTTTTCTAACTTAAAGCCACAGCACCTTTCAAGGTATTTATTAAACTCTTTTGCCGCGTAAACGGATGCCTTATTATCGCTATTGAAAACTAAACCGAAATCGGATATATTACTTTTATTTATAATCATAATTTAGCCTTATATTTTGCCGCGCGCTAATTTATGCGCGCGGCTTATGTGTCTTTACGCGATACCGTAACCTGCCTTAAGGTCTGCAACGGTTTGACCACCGCCAAGTAACGATATGTTATGCCTATCACAAAGGGTAAGGAATTCTTTTGCAAAATCCTTCTTTGTTAAAGTGTTATAATAACTATCATAATTCTTGAAAATCATTGCCATAGGCGTAATTTTCATCATCTCTATTCTAGAAATCGCTTGGGATTTTTCAAGTTCCGTGAGCGTTGAATCTGCTTCAAGTTCCAAAATACAATTATCTACTATCGACATAAGCCCCGTCATTAAATTGAGCGGGTATTTTTCCGCATTATAGAAGTTACAAGACGGCGTTACTACAGCCATATCAAGAGAGCCTATAGTTTCCCTTAATTCAGCATAATGCCCTTCGATAACGTTTAAATATTCTTTTGCCGCAGGAGCAGCCGCGCCGTAATAAAGTTCAATAAACTCGTTTACAAGTTCGCTAACGTCCCAACCGAGATTCCAGTAGAGTTTGCTTACAACGTATGATTTAAGCGCGTTAGTCCAAAAACTTGGTTCTTTTGCGCTTCTACCACATTCGTCAAAGACTTCAACCACACCTTTTTCTTTATAATACATAAAGTTTTCTTTCATATAGTGTAAGTTGGGGTAATACCAAGTTCTTGCATAGAAGTCAATAACGTAATCCCAAACTCTCATTTCTTTAGAGCAAACGTCCCAACCTTCAAACAATTCGTTAAAGGTTTTAATTTGGTTTTCGTCTTGGAAACTATAAGTATAGTCTGCGCCGATAGGAGCAACACGGATTTGAACGTTATCGTTAGCAACGCAGAAAGATGCTAAAGGTTCGTACGTTCCGTCATCATTTTGTTTTACAGGCGGATGAACGGAAGTATGATAAGCAAAGGTAGAGAAAGTTACCGTTCTATTCTGCTCTTCGTATAACCAAGAGTTAATTTCGTGTTCAATGCAGTTAATAAACATTACGACTACACCGCCGCCTTTATACGCTTCCCTTCTAGAAAGACAAGTGTTACATTTACAAATAGCGCCACTAGCGTCCATTTCGGCTATCTGGAAGTATTTTAACTTTTTAGTAGTAGCGTCTTCTTTAAGCGCGTTTTTAACCTTTTCAATGATATATCTTACCGCGCTAGGGCCGTCCCTTAAAGTTCCGTCTTCTTTAATACCGCTGGTAAAACAAATATCATAGTCGCCTTTTGCAGGCGTTGCGGGCTTTTTATCGCCGTTATGGTCTACGCCTTCCATATCGGTAAAATATTCGGGGTGTATGTCCATAAGGTAACATTCAGTTTCAGTATTGATGTTTGCATCATACTTTCTTAAAAACTCACCCGTAGTTTTATTAACTACGTCATATTTATTAACGTAACCGCAAGAACGGCGACTATCCGGATAGTCTGTGGTGTTGTGCGGAGTGGTAAGCCCCGGATAATACCACGCGTCTAAATCTTCATAATAACGCCTATGGTTATAAAAGTTAGGATACGCCGAACCGTTATCATACCAAATACGGCGCGCAAACGTGGGTTCTTCTAAAATATCGCAAGGATATACTAGTACGTTATCATTTTCAGGAACGTGCGTTACGCTTTCAGTAAGCCAACGAACCCCCAAAAATCTTTCTATGAAACTGTATACGCCTGACATTATACCTTGTTCTACCCTAGACGCAATATAAACGTTGCCGTCAATGGTTTTAATGATAAAGCCGTCGTCTTTTATACCGGAAACGTCAATTCCCGTTGCGGCGAACTGCGCCGTGTTTCCGATAGAAATATAGTTGCCGGAAACAGTTGAAGAATCGTTTATAACGGTAACTTTTGCACCGCTAACTTGGGTTATATAAGACGTAAGTTCGTTTACAACCGAACTCAAAATAGTTGGCGCTGCGGTAGGTACTAAAATGCTATACTTTGCTACGCCAGCATCAACAATCTTAAACGGCGTTCCGTTATAGTCTATGCCTGTAGTGTAATCTACTTTAGGATAATCTGTTCCGCCGCTAGTTTGGTCATCTTTACAACTTATTGCGCTAAACGAAAAACAAACTATTAAAAGTGAAAGAATAATATAATTAAAAAACTTTTTCATCTTTTAGTCCTCCGTTACCGTAACAGTAAATATTTGTTGCGTATAGTTATAACTTAAATCGTGCGTTTGATAAATAACTTGGTATTTGCCCGCTTTATCGAAAGTATACTTTCCGTCTTTAGCCACAACTAAACCGTAAGTATCAAGATAACGCACTAAAATAATTACGTCGCACGCGCCGTCAACAGCGTCGGTTGCAGTTGCTTCGGGTAGCGTTACCGTTGCGCCGAGTTTTATTTCAGATTTAAGTTTTGCGTTAACCGTAAGCGTCGGATTTACTTGGTCAACCACTTGCACGACGTAAGTAGACCTAGCAGGGTTACCATATCCATCCATAATAGCGTAAGAAATGGTGTATTCACCGAGTTCGGTAGGCGTAAATGATAATTCTTTATCAGTATTCGCGCGGTCAATAATTCTAGTTTCTCCGTCAGGAGCGGTAACTGAAACGGTTACCCTGCCGGAATTTGAAGTTAAATCGTATACTCTGCAAGCCGGAATAAAGAAGGTTTTGCCGAGCGGAAGAACGGTTGCAACTGCAAGCCTGTTGTTAAAGGATAAAACTGCGCTTGCTTCAGACCAACCGTAAGTAGTATCGTAACCAAGCAACTGGTTACCGATAGTATCTACCCTTATTGCAGCCACGCCGTCTACACCGCCGAAAATTATACTGATATAAGATAATTCTGCATCATAATCGGCAGAGAAATCACAAACTAAATTTCCGCTTGAATTATAAAGACCGTTTCCGTCTATAGAAAGCCTTATAGAACCGCCTTCGTTTCCGATTGAACCTTTAACGGTGTAAATTTCTTCAGCGCCGTTTACTTTCACGCTAGTTTCTTCGGTAGAATATGCTAAAAGATTATCTTTATAAATTCTTATATAGCAATCTTTTTGCTTTTCGCTAGCGTCAGATAAAACAACGTCAATGTAATCAAAATCAAGTTTGCTTGACGCTTGAGATAAAACTACGTTCATTTTACTGCTACCGTATTCGGTAACCGCAGGGAACGCCCAAGTTATACCAGCGCCGTTTTCTGAAGTTTCAACCAAAATTCCGCCGTCAGCATCAGTAACCGTAACGTTGCCGTTTTTAATCACAAAATCAGAAGGTTTTTGGTTGCGCGTTTCACTTTCAATAACTTGAATTTTATATTCTTTAGATACGGTTTCCGCCGTATAAACTACAGTAATCGTACCTTCGGTTTTTTCCGTTTTAATTGCACCGTCTGCGCCGACGGCAACGCCGTCTGCCGTAACGGTAACGTCAACCTTTTCACCCGTCGCGGTAGCGATTGCAGTTGCAGTAGGCAAAACTATGGTTTCCGCGTTGTTACCCATAATTGCTTTTGGCATATTTCCAACGCTGATAATAATACCGTCAGCAACTTCTACGGGGAAATATTTAACGTAAGTATCGCCCGTATAGCCGTTACATTCTACTTTAAGGCTTAAAACACCTGCTTTATCGATAAGAACGTCTCTATTGTTATTTAAGGTGATTTGTTGACCGTTAAAATAAAGTGTTTCCGTTTTAACAAGGTTTCCACTACCACCGCTTACTACGGTTTCAGGGATATAAAAATATTCGTCAAGAACGGGTGTTTTATAGGCTTCCACTTGCCCCACTATAATAGGCGCAAGTTCGGGTTTTACTTCAAAATTAAGATGTTTAGTTGCCGTTTTTACGTCGTTTGATACGGAGTACTTAATTCTATACTCACCGGCTTCCGTAAACTTATTTACACCACCGTTTCCGCCCGTAAACGACGTTTCAACGTAATCAGTACCGTCAAATTTTTCAATTACGTAAGATACGTCACTATCGTCTGCAATACCAAAGAACCAGTCGTAAGCAAAAACGGACGGTATTTTATAATCTACGCCAACCGCACCGTAAGGAAGTGTTTCACCGTATTCTTTCACAGTAGCAGGCGTAATTTTAGGTAAGGGCATTTCTTCGCTTGCGGTAAAATCACCGTCAACGTTTACGCCGTCAATTGATTTCACTATTACGCCACCCGGTCTATTATCCGTAACCGCTTCAGAGAAAGTTACAAGCACGGATAAATATGCGGTATCGTTAGTAAAGCCATTCCATTCATAACCTATACCCACGTGATTAGGTTCATCAAGGTCTAAAATATCCTTTTGAACGTAAACGCCGTAAGATGAGTAATATGATGAAGAAAGCACTTTCGTTTCATAATCAAGATGTACGTTAAAAGGACTTATTTCGCCCTTTTCCCAGTTAATAGCGTTTTGTTTACTATCTAAATGATATGATGCGTAACCGCAGTTTTGTAGCCAAATACCCCTTGCGCCGTTCCATATAAACCCGTTTCCGTTATACGCTATATCTTTACCTTTATAAAGCGCTCTTGCGTAAATTGCAAGTCCGTCGTAAGCGTCGTCATAGTGAACGGCAACGGTGTTTGACGGGTCTTCAGTATCGGTTAAAGTAATTTGAATATCCACAATCTTCGCATAATTGCTACCAAATAACGGATAAATTTCAACAAGACAATCTTTAGCAGTTTTATCGGCAAAATTTATAGCGTTTTTATAAGAAAAATCTATCGTACCGCCGTTACTGTACACGCCGATACCGCTAGTGCTTTTGCCTACAAGCATATTTTCGTCTTTACAATTACTATTGTTAACGTGATATTGTTCTAAAAATTCCACGCCCGTTTGAATACTTTTCACACCAGAGTTTGCCACTAACACGTCAGACTTGTGATAAGTTTCGGTAGCGCCCGCCCCGAAAAATCCAGCAAAAACTAGACTAAACGAACAAAGCGCTAAAACGATAAGTGAAATTAAAGTTAATTTTTTTCTTTTAATCATCCTTTAAGTCCTCCGACTACGAAGTTACTCTTCATTATTTTCTGCGTTGCAAGATATAGCAATACAGAAGGAATCATAACCATAAACATACCCGCCAAAACTTGCGGTGTTGAAAGCCCTTCTGACCCAGCGTTAAGATACTGGAATCTGTATAACCCGTAAGCAAGGTTAGGCGTGCTTGGGTACCAAACAAGGAAACTTTCATAATTGTTCCATAAACCTAAAAACGTAAGAACGTAAATAGTACAAAGCGTAGGTAATACCATAGGTAATATTACGGTAAACATAACGCGATATTCGTTTGCGCCGTCAATATAAGCGGCTTCAGAATAAGTCATTGAAATACTCTTGCACGCGCCGTATATTATCATAAAATACATACCCGAAAAGGCGGTTGACGGTGGCATGATAATATTTAAATACAAATTATCGTAAAGCCCTATCTTCTGATAAATAATCATAGTAGACGCTGAACTACCGGTAATAGATACCAACATTAAGAATACGCCTAAACTATAAAGAATTTTTCCGCCAAGCCATTTAAACCTTGACATAACGTACGCCATTGAGTAAATCCAGAACAAACTTACGAACGGGTTACCGCAAGAATAGATAATGCTGTTGAAAAGCATATCGAAAACGCCGTAAGACCTTGCGCCCGTTTTAATTTCAAACTTTTGAAGAACTATTGCAAAGTTTTCAAACAACCATTTTTTAGGAAAGCCGTAACTGTTAAGTTCAAAGTCAATATCGCCCTTAACGGAGTTTAAAAACATCCATACGATAGGTAACAAAATTGACGCGCAGTAAATCAAAATAAACGTTCCGATTACCGCCCACAAAAGTTTACTAGGTAAAATTTTATGCACGCCTTTAAAGTTGAAACTTACCTTTCCCGTATAACTATTTTTAACTCTAACCGTTTTTAAGACTAAAAGGGATAAAACGGCAACGAATAAAAGCACGCAAAATAATATAAACCAAATCATACCTATTCCCCCTTAATCTATAGTTTTATCAAGTTTATTCATAACCCATTTAGCGCCGAAAACTAACGGTGTGCTTATAATGGTTACGAATAGCCCTGCGGTTGCAACCATCGGGTAATTCATATACCCGATAGAGCCTGTGTTTTTAATAGTTACCGTAAAGTAATACCCTAGCCCCCAAATGTGGCGCGGAGCGTCGTACATATAGAACGTCATAAGCGCGCCCGACCAAGTGAACATACCCGTTAAACCCGTAACGCAATAAGTCGTAAAGGTCGGCCAAATAAGTGGCATTACTATACCGAAGAACTGAACTCTATCGTTTGCGCCGTCTATCATAGCGCTTTCTAAAATTTCTTTATCAACTGCATTCATAGCGTTAGAAAAAATCAAAACGTTAGAACCGAAAGAAATCCACACCGAGAAAAACAAGTTGTTAAAGTTACAATAATCAGGGTGAGATATAAGTTGCGGGAAATCAAAAACCCCCATGCTTCTCATAATATCTTGCAAAGAAACTTCAACGAACTTTTTATAACAAAGCGCGTAAACGAAAGTAGAAACTGCAGATGGGAGCATAACCACCGTAAATAGCAACCTTTCGCCCGGCATTTTTCTTGCTATGTAATACGCAAAAAGGATGTATAGCGGAGTGCTGATTAAAAAGGTAGTCCAGAAGTTTTTAAGCGAGTTAGTAAACGCAAGCCCCGCGTCTGACCCAGTCAATATCGTATCAAAGAACGTTTTGAAATTATCAAACCCTACGAAAGAGTAATTTTCATTAACGTCTATCTTTTGGAACGCCAACAAAAAAGAATTGAAGTTTATATAAACGTAAAAGAACGCGAACGAAAGTAACGGAATAGTTACGATAGATGCAATAAACAACTTTCTTTTAAGTGGCATTTTTTCTTTTTTTATAACTATATTTTCCATTTTTTATCCTATAATTAACTATGCGCTGCGGTATATTCGTTTACAAGTTGCAACCAACCTGAATAATTATCGTTAATATAATTTGAAACGCCGTCTACCCATTGAGTATAAGTCATATTAGGCGACATACCGCTCATTGCGGGATATGGGTTGGTGTGAATTTTACCGTCAACTTTGGTAGCAAAGTCAACCAAATCACAAAGCGACCTAAATAAGTTTTTAGTTCCGCCAACTAACGTTCCGTCAACAACGGTAACATGTTCGGTATCGTCAAGCATTTCAAAAACGTTCTTTTGGAAAGGCGTAATTTTAGAAAGCGTTTCCGTAGTAAGTTCGTAATCATAGCAAGCCCTTAAACCGTGCGTTGCAGTATAGTGGTTAAGTGACGCGTCAGAACAGCAGTACCCGATAAATTGTTTAGCAATATCGTCATAAGCCGCTTTATCTTCATCAGTTTTAACCTTATCAGGATAGTTATTTAAATAGCACATACCGTTACCGCCAAGGCTACCGATAAACACGGTTTGGTCAGCAGGTGTAATTTGCCCTTCAATATAAGGTGTTAAATATAATCTGTGTTCTGCGCCGTTAGGACCGTAGCCAGCAAGTTGAGAAAGAACGTTTTTAGATTCGTTTTCCCAGTAACCGCCTTCAAAAATGAACGCGCTTTCTTTGCCGTAATCATCA
This sequence comes from Clostridia bacterium, assembly GCA_017505675.1. Classification (GTDB taxonomy): domain Bacteria; phylum Bacillota; class Clostridia; order Christensenellales; family Borkfalkiaceae; genus UBA1259. The sequence continues at coordinate 13,380 of JAFVOV010000108.1, read as the reverse complement.
CCCTTATAGAAGTGGTCTAACGCAAAGCCACGTTGAGCGTCAGTATGAGAAAGTGAAGTAGTCGGGCCGTTATCCCAAGTTCTAGTATTCAAAACTTTATTAACGTTATTTTTACCTAAAAGGTGACCTAAAACGGTTTTATCAAAGAATTCCGCAGCCGCGTTGTAACCGAGTTTTGCAATATCAGTACCCCACATTAAGTTTGCGTTTTCTTTATTAACGTTTAATAAAACGTTGCCTTCTTTATCTTTAAATTGACCGTTAAACGAACTCCAAGTCGCATAGTTATCTACACCGATAGTTTGATAAATAATATGTTGCATAGGTTGGAAAGTAACGGTTGTAGCGTATTGAGTTGTATAAATGAACGGATAGTCTTTAACGGCTATTTTTTCGCAAAGCGCGTAAAATTCTGCCATCGTTTGAACTTGACCGTCGTCATAAGTGCCGTATTTACCATCTCTACCAGCAGTAAGAATAACTTCGCCCGCTTCATAGTTTCCGAACGCTTTTTCTGCAACTAATACGTTAGCGGAAGTTGCTAAATATTTAGAAGTATCAATCGTGGTTCCGCTTACAACTTTAGCAGCGCCTTCAACTTGCGCGTTTACCGCGCCGAGTTCGCCTTCAGTTGCGTAATTTAAGTATCCCCTTCTTAAAAAGTGACCGTAATCAAAAACCAAACCGGGACTTATGGTTGCAGTACGGGGAACGGCGTACATACCGTTACCGTGCATATCTGCGTAAGCAACTTTTAATTTATCATAGTTGTTTACTTTATCTTTAATCTTGCCGTTGCCAGCGCCGTCAACTTCCATTTCATATACGGAAGAAATATCAATAAGATATCCGTCGTTTACAAGTTCGTCAATATACGGCGCAACGTTACCAACGTAAATGTTTTTATCGTCAGCAGTACCCGTTTCAAGCGCAGACGCTAGCGTCATAGGACCGTCTTGACCAGGTTCATAAACGAATTCATAAATAGAATCGGTATGCGCGGAATTCCAGTCGTTTACAAGTTTTTCCATATAGTTAGCGCCGTAACCGTCACTAACTACGTAAACGTAAACTTGAATTTTGTTTTCGTCTATATTGCTCTTACCGCAAGCAGAAACGGAAAACAAAAGAACAAGCGCCATAAAAACCACTGTTATCTTTTTAATAATGTTTCTCATAATTGTCTCCTTTACAAATAGTTAAATTAAAATCGGCAGTTGCCGTTAAGCCCAAATATCTTCAAAATCGACTTCGTCTTTATTTTTAATAACGGGATTAACCGTTGTATCTTCCGCAATCGCTAAAGATGAAACCTTAAAGTTTGAAATATAAACTTCTTGCTTATCAAGCGAAGACGCGTCAGTATAAATGTGGAAACCTGCCGTATCAGGTATAGAATCTGCTTCTATCTTAAACTGAACGGTTATCCATTGATTTCTATAATTTCTCATCGGGTCGTAACCATCTTTAGTTCTTACAATCTGCTCACCTGCCGCGTCAAAGAATTTGATAATATCTCCGCAATAAACGCTGTCAGACGAGTGCGCGCTAGCAGTAGGTTCGTTAGCAAGGTGGTCTTCAATAGAACTGTAAATCGTTGCAGGCCCCCAAGTGTAATAACTATAACCTTTGCCAAAGTTTATTACCATAACTACTTCTTTGGTATAGTAAATATCAAATGAAATGTAATAATCTTTCTTCATCTGATTTCTTACTTCTTCGCTGAAAGTTATTTTTGACTTATCGCTAGATGCAATCGCTTTCTTTCCGAACCAGTTATAAACGCCACGTCTTCCGCCAACTAACCTTTGAGTAAAATTAAGCGAAGTATATTCATTATTATAAACCAGCATATTTTCCGCATCAGAAATATCGCCTAAAATACTTGCGCCGTTTTTAACTACGCCAAAAGAAGTGGTTTGTTCAAAAGTTCCACCGTCTTTTGCAGCCTTAACGGTAAGGTTATAAGCGCCTTTAGTGTTAAGCGCGCTAACGGCGTTTGCAAACACGGTAAATTCAGCAGCGTTATCACAATGCAAAATTTTACCGCCGTTACTACGCGTAACCACGAATTCTATTAACGAATATCCGTTCGGTAAATTGTTGGTTATGGGATTATTTTCGCCGTAAATAGTACCGTTTTTATAACCTAAATCATAATAAGCGGTAAGAGCCGTATAAACTTTTTCACCGCGAAGGTCAATTTCTAACTGCCATTCACCGTCACTTGAGAAAGTTACCAAGCCGTTTTGAACGGGAACTCTTTCCCCGCCCTTAACGATAGTGTAAACGGGCGTTACGTTTTGATATTTATTTTTAAGAGTAATTTTTTCTACCTTTATAGGCGTAAAACAAGGATAACATTCTAAAGCAAATTCGTTTACCACGCTTAAATCGTACACAACGCTTTCTTTATCTAAAAGTTTAAATTCCGTTTTGGTTTTACCCTTGGTAGTTAAAACGCTCATAACGTAAGTGTCACCGTTTTCAAGGTCGGAAACTAACGCATCTTTCAATAAATAGTTATAGAAGAATTGTTTGTTTACGGTAAAAGTGTTGCTTGATACGGTAAGGTATTCCGCAGGAACACCCGTGCCGTTAAAAGAAAGCCCGATAAATTCCGCGCTGTCAGCAGAATCTAATTCAAGGGAAAAACTTTCTTCGTTTACGTCATAAGAGTAAGCAGATAAAATAACGGGGTTTCTTTCTTCGGTTACGGTAACCGTTCTAGTAAACCTTGCGATTTGCCCAGCCTTATCTATTGCAATAATTTTAACGTCATAAGAGCCTACGTTATAAGAACCGTCAAGGTCAATCATTCCGTCGTCGTCAATTATTTGCAAATCAAGCGCTTTGCCGAAACTGTCAACGGCGGTTAAACCGTTAAAAATTTCAATAGGCGCTTTAGAAAATTGCGTGGAAAAAGTATTCGCGCCGGTAACGGACGGTAAGCCGTAAATGAAAATCTTTTTATTTACGGTATTTTCACCATAGCGGTAAACTATTTCATATTCGCCCGCAGTACCGAAAGTAACTTTTGAAGTATCAACTTCAACGTTTACTTTAAGCCCGTCTTCATAAACGTAAGCGCCGGCATCAAGAGTATCTTTAGTAACGCTTAAAGTAACGTGCAAATCGTCAGCGCCGTAAAAAACCACCGCGCCGTCTTTTGTGCCTACGTCTACGCCACCCGTAACTACTTCACCGTTTTCCGTATAAGAACCGCCTTTGTTTTTGTTTACAAGAAGCACGGTTGTTACCACGCCTGCGGCAACGATAATTACAGAAAGCGCAATTATTAAAATAAGTTTTAATGAAATATTCTTTTTCAAAAGGGTGCTCTCCTTTTAATTGTTTTCAATGTTCATAAGCGACTTTTCGCTGACACGAACGTCCGTCAAATAAAAATTAGCGGAACTTCCGTTACCTATCCACACGCAACCGAATTCTAAATCTTTTGCGGGCGCGCTTTCAAAGTAAATTTCCAGCGTAAGCCAGTTGCCTTTTAAGTTACTGTTTAACGTTCCCGAATCGCTGTAAATCCCGGCAATAAAATCACCGTCTGCATCATAATGGCGCATAACGTAATCACCAAAAGCCGTGCCGTCACGCTCAACCACACCTTTTATTCTTAAAAGATAAATCCCCAAAAAACTAGGCGTGCAAGTGCGTTCGTAATAATAGGTAAACGTTAAATATTCATTTGCTTTAATTTTGCTTTTATTTAGTTTAACTTTCCCCGAGCCTGCGCCGTTAAAAGTTATTATATATGATTCTGTTTTCGGTGGTTCGCGCAGTCCCACGCCTATCGGCAAAACGGAATTATCCGTAACGGAAACTATTTCAGCGTTACCAGAAGTTGAGAAATCTGACGCCTGCAACTGTGTAAATTGCGGTGCAGGTGGCCCTTCTTCAGCGCCCTTATCACAACCGAAAAAACAGGTTAAAAACACAAAGCAAACGAAAAAAATCAATAATTTTTTCATAAAATTAGCGTTAAATTTGTTTTTTAAAAGCGGGCTTTGGGACTAATTTCCAAAGCCCGCCTTTAGTAAGTGTTAGTAAAGTATACTACCGAAAATTCGGCAGATTATTTAGTTTTGAGCATCAATAAGGTCGTAAACAGAGTAGTTGGTAATCATAACGTCTTTTACAAATAAGTTCGGGTTACTGTACCAACCACTGTTATTGTAAACATAAATATTGAAACCTACGCCGGGGTTACCGTATGGCAAGTATGCTTCAACGTTTACCCAAGTTCCTTTATTTGCAGATACTCCGCTAGAACCTTCTATCATTGCTCCAGTATCCGTATAATGTTTAGTTACGGTTGCTTGCCCAGAGTAATTGCTAGTTGCAGAACCTTCCACTAATCCGTCTGCGTCTAGGAATAAAAGGGTTGACGCATACATACACAAATAGGTATTATCTGGTTGAACGTAATATTTAAATGAAATATAGCATCCGTTATAAATCTTATTTTTATTTACTTGCACGCTATCGTCAGAATAACTATAAATTTTGTTATTAGCCTCTGTAAATTCACCAACTATATTACATTTATCAAACGTGAATTTGAACACAGTTTCACCAGTTGCGCCTAAAGCCGTTGCTTCTTCTGGGCTTGCACTTGCAATATGAACGGTTGAACTGTTACCATAAGCAGTGAAATCACTTAAAACTAAAAGTTCTTTTTTAGGTACTGAACCAACTTCGCCGTTTACGGCTAAAGTTGCAGTTTGACCAAATGCGTTTGCGGTTATGGTAAAGTTACCCGTGCCTTGATAGATGTTGCCGTCTAAAGCGCCTTCGGTAGCGGTGATTTCCGCAGAAACTTTAACCTTTTCAGTTGCGCCAAGCGGGAGCGCGTATGCGCTAATAGAAAGTTCGTCACCGGGTTTAGCAACGCCGTTTTCACCAGTTGCGCCAGTAACCCTTAATTCAAGGTCGCTATAAGATTCTTTAATGGACGCGTCTGAAACTTTAATATCGCTAATGTAAATATTTGGATGAGTATATACATTATTATGCGAGTCAGTATGAAGCCCTATACCTTTAGCGCCGTCACCAAACCAGTGAATCATAGAAATTTCAACAGTACACCAAGTTCCTTCATACGCAGTAAAGGATGCGGTATCTGCAGGATTTGTAACTATATTGTATAAAATATCGTTACCGTACTGGTCATAGAAAGTACGAACTGACCTACCAGTATATCCGTTTCCGCCAAGTTCTGAAGTAGAACCGTGCCAAGCAATTTTTTCATTTAATGAAAAACTATAACCTTGATAATGATAACCGTAATTATAGAATTTGAAAGAGATATACTTATTTAATAGTTTATCTTTCATACCTACGCCAAGCGCAATTTTGTCTTTAGAACCTTCAGGTGTATTAACAACATAAACGTCTTCACCTGTGGGGCAAGTGGAAAGCGCGGTTGTTCCCGTTGCGTCAGCAGATGCGCTTTCAAGTTTAGTAACGCTACCGTTGCCGTAAGTAGTGAAGAAACCTGCCCATTCTTGACCTTCAGCAGTATTTTCTAAAGTAATATCAACGGCGTTAGTTTTAGTGTTTACGCAGTCAACGTAAACGCTTGGGGTATTAACTAAACCAGTATAACTTCCGCACATTGATGCAAGCACACCGAAGTCGCCTTCTTTTTGAACGGTATAAGTTCCGTCAAAGTATTCCTTTTCATCAAGGTTTTCAGTTAAGTATTCACCGTAACCGCTTATAACGGGTTTACCAGTAATGGTGCTTGTTCCGTTAGAAAGTGTGCTTACGAAAGAAATCTTATCGCCAACAGCGGGTTTATCAGTTTTTTGTTTGCCGTTGGTAAGGTTTTCAATAGTAACTGAACGAGTGGTATATTCGTCGTAAACGGTTTTAGATACGCCTTCCATATAGGTTAAACCTTCAGCGTCATCTTCAAAAGCACCGCTTGCAATAGCGTTTGTAGCAACGGTGTAAACCGAACGGCTAACTATATCGGTATAGATGGTATCGCCATCGTTGTCGCCTACAGAAACGTAAGCCCTAACTGCAAAATCCCTATCGTAGTTAGATGCAATAATATTAACGAAAGAACCGTTAAATACGTAAGCGCCGTCTTTGAACGCGGGCGTTACGGTTGCGCGCTGATAAAGTTTACCAGATTCGTTTACGCCTTTAACGTATTCGGTAACCATATCGCCATCTTCATATTCCCAACCGCCAATTTTAAGGTCGTTAGTGGTATCCTTAATAAAATCGGTGGGCGCAATAAGCATACCGTATTCAACGTTGCCAGCGCCGTAGGTTGTTTCAAGACCTAAATAGTCGTCAGCAGAAATTGACGCGGTAAATCTGATACCCATATTGCCTATGGTCTTAATTTCTGCGCCATTCTTAATGTTAATGGTTGCTTGAGAAATTGTTATAGGCGTTGCCGCTTTAGCCGCCGGCGCAACGCTGAAAACTGCAATAGCGCAAGTGAACGCGCAAAGAACTGCAAGAATTGCCATTAAGTTTCTTTTTAACAATTTTTTCATAAAGTGTCGTCCTCCTGTAAATTTGTTCCCCAAATATCGCCGAATTCAATGCTAGATAAAATTATATCTTCGCAAAGATTTGCTATGGCTATAATTTTGGGAGTGTTGTAATGCTTTTTCATTGTTACCTCCTTTTTTAATAAACAATTTTTTGGCATTATGACTTTTACCCAATAATATTTTACCGCACAACCCTTTAACCGTCAATATCAGAAATCCTTAAACCATATATCAAAATTCCTTGCATTTTGTAATTTCCGAAGTTTTGAAATGAAAATTTTAACTTTTTAGCGTTTTTTGAACAAAAAAAATATCACACTCTTATAGAGTGCAATATTTAATGCTGTTTTATACCGTAATTTTGTTATTACGAAATTTTGTTATATTATTGTTATTTTAACCGCCTTTAACTACTTTTATTTTTTTGTCATTGCGAGCGTTAGCGTGGCAATCTCTTTTGTCACTCTGAACCACGCTTTTCTTGTTGCCTTATGAAGAGTCTTTTTTTAGATTACTTCGTTTGTTCGTATTTGTTAGCAATACTCGTAATGACAAGGCTCTATTTTTCTTTATACTTTGAATATTTTGAATAAGCGCGGTGGAAAGTCACCCAAGAGTTATACCCTACGCGCTCGGAAATTTCCCTTAAAGAAACGTTTGGGTTTTCATTTTTTATATTATCAGCAACGTTTATGCGCAGTCTGTTTACGTATTCCCTTAAATTCATACCCATAACTTTATTGAAAAGTTCGGAAAAATAACCTTCGGTATAACCGAATTCCGTTGCTAAATTTTTTATATTTATATCTTCATCATAGTGATTATATAAATATTCAACTATCATTTTAGCAAAAACGTCAGTTTTTCTATCTGCTATCGTCGCAATGGTTGGAATATACTGAATAATTAACCCCAAAAGCCTATAAACAACGCCCGCGCGTTTTTCTTGTGAAAACTCGTTCCAGTCGTCATGCACGGATTCCGCAATTTTTCTATATTCTTCAAAAAGTTCCGCATTTCTTATAACCGTAGGGAAAGCGTTGCCTTCACCTATAACGTTGGTTAAAAACGCCGCATCAAACACCAAAACTATTTTTGACGAATTTGGTAGTTGCGTATAATAGTGCGTTTTATATGAATTAACGAACAATATATCGCCTTCGTTAAGTTCAACCTTTTCGCCGTTAAGCCACGCGGTATATCCGCCTTTAATGACAACCCAAAATTCCATTGCCTTATGAAAACTTGGCAACATAGAATTCCAGTTTTTTTCACTATGCTCTAAAATCTCATCTTTTCTCGGTTTTCCGGTAATATTAAAATAAATATAGTTGGCTTCGTCTGCAACTAACTCGTGAATTAACCGTTTCAACAAAGCACCCCCCCCCCGGCATTTTTTGCCGAACTTTAGTAAGTTTTAAAATTCTATCTCTGCGCCGTCGTAAGCAACTTCAAAATTAAACTCACTAGCCATTTCTTCCATTGCTTGATGCGACGGAATATGCCAGTGCGCAAAGTGCGTTACCATAACTCTAGTTTTATCAGTTACCGCGCCTGTTTCTTTCATAAGTTTAATTTGGTTTGCGCCGTCGTAAAGGCTCAAATGCCCACCGTATTTATCAGCAGGAACTCTGCCGTAAGTGCAATCTATCAAAACGAAATCAAAGGGCTTTTTAAGCGTTTTCATAAACTCAAAATCTTCTTCGGGGAGTTTGCCCGTATCTAGACAATAAAGCATACTTTTGCCCGCTTTTTCAATAATATAAACGAACGCCTTACCGCCTGCGTGGTTTGCCTGCATAGGCGTAATGGAATATTCCCCAACAACCGTTGTTTTAAACTTTTCAAGCGGAATAAAATTAAGTTTACCACTCTCTAAAAGACCTTTCGTGCTTTTTTCACGAACACGGATAAGTTCTTCTAAAATATATTCCCCACCTAAAAGATTAACCTTTTCAACCGTTCTGTTTACGGCAGCGTTTATACAGTCAAAGCCGTAACAAGATAAGTGGTCTTCGTGCGCGTGGGTTATTAAAATGTGTTTAACCGCCGATAAGTCTATACCGAAGCGCTGACCGTTAAGATAAGTATCTTCATTAAAATCAACAAGTAAATCACCGTCAATTAAATTTTGCGTTCTTGCGCGGAAATTTTTGCCTTTAAGTTCACGCGCTAAAGTGCAGTTTTCACAGTTACAGAACATTGCAGGTACGCCTTCTGCCGCAGCAGTACCTAATACTTTGATTTTCATAAAAACCCCTTTTTGTCTTTGTTAAGGTAATTTTATAACAAAAGTTTTAGATTTGTCAACAATAAAATAAAATTTCTTTTTTTGTCACTTAAAAACACAAAAATTGAAATATAAATCGGAAAAATCGTGATTTTTTGATGTTTTTTGCCTTTCCTTAAACGATAAATAGTATTTTTTTGCCACTATAAAACGCGCCACCTTTGAGCGGTTTTTAAGGTGTTTTTATCGCCTTTACTAGTGCCGTGATAAGCCATTTTTGTTACACTTAACTACTTTTATTTTTTTGTCATTGCGAGCGCCGTAGGCGTGTGGCAATCTCTTTTTTAGATTACTTCGTTTGCCCGTCTCTGTAAGCGCGACTCGTAATGACAAAGTGTTTACCCATCTTTGTTAGCAATGCTCGTAATGACACGGGGTTAATTTCTATTCTTTGTCATTTTGAGAACAGCGCGCCTTGAACGGCTCGCGAAAAATCTTTGCTCGTGTCAGAATGACACGGGGTTATTTAAACTCAACAAACGACTGACAAAAAATCATTTAAAGCCCAAAAAGTCCGACAAAAGCCGGACTTTTTTTGGTGTAATTTAAGTTTAATTTACCAGTTGCTACCGAACGGGTCGTCACCCAAGCCGTCACCAGCGGGACCGCTTACAGACATAACGTCTTCAAGCAACAAATGCAAAGTAATTTCGGGACTATAATATTTTTTCATTTTTTTGCCCTCCCTTAACCTATCGTTACGGTAACGGTTTTACCGTCATTTTCCGTACTAGTAAATTCAGTATATCTTACGCCGTTAACGAGAACTGTTTTAACTTCAACTTCTGAAGTAATCGTTACAACGTTTCCGCTTACAGTAGCGGTATAAGGAGCAGAATATCCTTTTTCAACGCCACCTGCGTAAGTTGCAGTTTCACCATCTACCGTAAGTATTACAACGGAGTCAATGTAACTTTCTGCAATGCCAAGTTGAACGTCGTCTAATTGTGAATAATCACCGTTAGCGGTTTCATATTCATAAATATCAGTCCATTCAGCGCTTCTGTCTTCATAAGCCGCTTTAGCAACTTCATAAACGCTTCTTGCAAGTGATTTATCAAGGTTAGCAAACATATACATTACCGAGCCGTCAGCAAGCGTTGCTTTAACGTAACCGATACCAACGAATTGTCTTGTATAGTTGTGCGCTTTGATATTTTTAATGGTTGCGCGGATAGCATAGCAAGTTTCAGTTTCACCTGCTTCATAGAAACCGCTAACTGCTACGTCAAGATAATCTTGGTTTGCAACAGGCGCGTGACCTAAAGCAAGTTCATAATTTTCCATACTGAACGCGCTTAAGCCTTCAAGCATATCAAGCGGAATAATAAACGTTCCGTAATCCATTGCCGTTGCGTAACCTTCTTCAACCGCTAAAGCGTTGTCGCTAACAAATTGTTTATCAAAATACGTTGTGAACATTATACCGCTCTTTGATGCGTCGTCAACACGGATTTGTGCGCCACCGTCCATTGCTATCGGGTTAGCCATTGTTTCATAAGTCGTGCTGGCGCTAGCAGTATTTCCGAAATAATCGGTTACGGTAATATTTACAGTATATTCACCAACTTCGGTAGGAACGTATTTAGCATCCGTGCTTACGATATCGGTATCATAAACCCATTCATAAGAATAGTTATAAGGCGTATAAACTTGACCGTTATAATATGCGTTTGCATAATTAACAAAATATTTAGCGTCTGCCTCTTGCCCAGCATAACCACCACCATCAATAACGTCAAGTTCGGGGTTTTGCAAAGTAGAATAAGTTTCTTCAAAACTGTCAAGTGTTATGTCTTTTCCACCAAGTTTTTCAAGGGTGAAGTCTGCTGTTCCAGCAGGACGGTTTAACGTATTTTCACCATAAATAGAAATTTTAACTTGACTATCTGCGCCAAACCCTGCCCATTCAGCAGAGAATTGATTAGTTAAATCGTTAAAATCTGCAATTTTAAAATCAGTTACAGGTGTTAATATATAATCTTCTGCGGTAGCGTTATATGCTCTAACATAATAATTTAAATAAACGCTGTTATCGCTTGCGCTATAATACATTTCAAAGAAAGGTTGTGCGCCAGTCTCTCTATCTATCGTACAGTTACCAAGTGCACCCCAGCCAAAAGAAGTAGTAGCAAAGTCGTTCTTATCTTTATTATACATGCTTGTATTATATGCACCGTTACAGCCTTGACCGCCCCAAGCAGTAGATGCGTCTTCCGCAACGTTTGCGCTATTGGTTGAAGGCATCCACCACAACGCCCGGTCATTACCAACGTGACCGTGCAAGAATGCAGTTTCAAAATAGTTTGTAGAGTCGCTAGCGTCTTCAACTTTTACTTTAACCAAACTATACTCTGCTCTTTGAATACTCTTGTCTTCAGCAGCCATTCCACTAAAGCCAAAAGATGCAATATGCGTTTTTTCCGTACCGGAAACGGTTACGGGGGTATTTAAGGTTATTGGCGCTGTTTTAGCAGGTAAATCAAGCGTTACCGCAGAACCTTTTTCCCAACTGGTATATTCGCCAGAAGTTGCATAATTAAAATGTAACCTTTGGTAATCTACTTGGATAGTTTCAGCATTTACCGCGCCGGAAATTACGTCATTTTCAGTAACAAATTCATTGTCAACAAGAATATCTCTAGTTTCAAAGTATACATTACCGTTAAAATCCGCCATAAAGATTAAGTTATATATACCTACTTCATTAAGAACGGTTTTGCCAGTTTCAAAGCCAAATGGGGTATAAACGTCAATATAAGCAGGTTTAGTTACACTACCAACGGTGAACGTTGCTGACGGGTTAATCGTAGCACCTACAACGTAAGTATCGTTAAGGTCGGTTACGGAAAGCGTTGCGCCGTAAGCCATCCCTGCAGTTTCAGAAACGGTTTTGTCACTTGCCCAGTCTGCGCACGCAGGCATACCGCCTATAGTTTCAATAAAGAGTTTTGATTTTTCCGTAGTAACCGCAGTTGCAACACCTGCTTTATTGCTACCGAAAATTGAAATTTTAACTTTACCTGAAGTAAAACCCGCCCAAGCGTTTGCAAACTGCGCGGTATCGTTAAAGTTTGCAACTTTCATAACTTGTTCGCCAACGCCGTATGCAGAATCTTCAAAAATCATATAAACGCTGTTATCTGCTTGGCTATACAAATATTCAACGTATTGAAGCGCAGTTGCGTTAAGGGTTTGTTTCCCTATTCCGTGCCAAGAGTTAGGTCCCTGACCAGCAGCCATCCCATCTTCTAATACGTACGGTATGTTACTATATTTTGTTACAGCACCAGCAGTGCTAGTTACTTCTTGACCATAATATAAGTTTTCACTATTGCGTGAAACAACTGAATACGGTCCGATAGGCGTAACGTTATCACCGCTCATCCAAACACGCGTCATTCTAGTTTCAAAGTAGATAGAAGAATCAGTTGCGTCTTCAACCTTAACGTATAACGCTGTATACGGGAGCGTATAAGTATGCCACCCACCTATCCTTGCAATGCTAACCATTCCGCCTTGGGGAACGTCAACAACCCTGTTATACTTAATCGGGGTTGCCTCTTCCGTAAGGTCTGTGGTTAATGCGTAAGCCGTTTCAGCATCTGCTTCAGCGCTGTAAGCGACTTTTTCATACACGGGATTAGAAAGATTAGTAAAATAACTAACAGCCGTACCCGCATCTGCTTTTGCCGTGTTCGGTATAGATATAACACCAACCGAAACAGCAACAACCATTATCAATGATAAAATTATCAAAGATAATCTTTTAGCCTTTCCTGTTACCATAATTTTTTCTCCTTTCAATATATTTTGCGTAATTTTACGCCATAGAGACAAATTAAATTTTTACCGCAATAATTACTGAAAAACGCTGAAGATAGTAAGCGATATATAATCATTATAAACGCGTAGCGTTAATTTGTAAATATGCTTATTTATCTAAAATATGTGTTTTTTTACTGTCTTTTAAAATTTTTTCAGCCTTTAATTTTGCTTTTTTATACTAAAATTTAAAGGTTTTTTGTTAAATTTATGCAGTTTTAAATTTAATCTTTCTTTTATAAACATTTAAAAACATTAGATTTTTTCTAGCGTTAATAAAATTATGGTTTTTTAAAACAAAAAAGGTTATGCGTTTGCATAACCTTTTTATTATCACGTTTTAGCGCCATTGCCCACTTTCCGTTGCGGTCAGCGCACCATGACCTACACTTCGTTACGGTCGGCTTGCCAAGCAAAAAGGCTATGCGTTTGCATAGCCTTTTTGCTTGGCGACAGGGCGTATATTACGTTCTTGTCGTTTTAGGCAAAAAAATGGCGCACCATGACGTACGCTGTCGCTCCCGTCGGTTTATTTGCTTCCTTTTTTCAAAAGGACGCACCATGACGTACGCTATCGCTCCCGTCGGTTTGAAAATGAACTTTCCTTTTCATTTTCGACGCACCATGACCTACGCTTTCGCTACGGTCGTCTCGACGCAAACGTCTCGAACATAAGCGGTAGCCGTTATGATGATTACCAAGCAAAAAGGCTATGCGTTTGCATAGCCTTTT
>JAFVOV010000107.1 GCA_017505675.1 Clostridia bacterium | reverse complement strand
CGTTACTCACCCGTCCGCCGCTAAGTTAAAGGAGCAAGCCCCTTTAACTCCGCTCGACTTGCATGTATTAAGCACACCGCCAGCGTTCGTCCTGAGCCAGAATCAAACTCTTAAGTTTAATTATTTAAAGCCGAACTTTTCAGTTCAACTGCTCTAACGATTTTCGCTTGTTTAGCGTTTGTTGTTTGTCATATAATGACTGTTTTCAAGTACATATTTCATACTCAAAAGATTTTGACAGAAACTTTCAAAATAACTATTATTTCGTCTTATTTCCTTCTATTCAATTTTTAAGCAACTCCCGTCAACTTCGGTTGACGTTTGCCGTCGTTTTGCGCGACAGCCTACATATAATAACATAAGCATCTTTTTAAGTCAAGCATTTTTTCATAGTTTTTTGAAAATTTTTAAGTTTTTTTCAAACTTTTTTTCAAGACCCAAAATATTGTGTTTTCAATGTTTAGATACACTATATTTTGTAAAAATGCTATGCCGTAAATCGCAAGAGAATTTCTAACGATTTGGCTTATGCAATTAACGCGCTCCCTTAGAGAGCATTACCGATTATATAGGAAAAAAAGATATTTGTCAAACGTTTTTTCAATGTTTTTTAAAGTTTTTTTAAATTTTTCAAAAAAGTTTAAAATAAGTGGTTTTTAGCGGTTTTTTGCTTAAAAAGCGTCAAAAATACCGTTTTTTTGATAAAATACTATATATTGCGTTTTTATTAAATCACAAAACACAAGCCCACTACGCGCACGCGCGCGCATACATTATATAATTATATATCAATATTCGTATTCTAACGTTTTAACTATCTTCATATAAAAGTCCATAGACTTTATTGCTGATATCGTTGTGTCTTTTCGGTAAGACGTTTCCCCCTCACAAGCATAGTTCCCTTGAGACAAGCAAACTGTGTCGTATAAGTTTTTATATTCAGCATCCGCATACAACTCCACGACTACAAAACTTTTATTATTTAAAGTACATTTAAAGACATCCCCCGTCATAAAACTTATATCCAACAAGTCTTCCCAAATATATGTCGTTCCCACGTTATAATGTAAGCCTTCTTTATAAGTATCTACAAAATTTTTATTGTAATATTCTAAATTATCACTCTTTAACCTTGTTTTAACATTCACGCCATCAAGATAAAAATTAATAGTTTTCTTTTCGCGCTCACGAACAAATAGCGTTTCACTTTTACTCGGAAGCATTTGTACTTTATCTTCACTCACAAATTTTTGACCAGAAATACTTTCTAAATAAAAATATTTTTCGTCTTTTGCGTTTGGCAAGTCATACATTTGAGTATTTAAAACCCCAAATGTCTTCCATAAAGTATACCCATCGTCTTGAATTTTTCCTTCTTCATTAAGCGAATACTCTTTTTTATAAATAGTAATAATATGCTCGTTTTCAGCATAATCAGTTTTACTACACCCGACAGAAAAACCAAAAACAAAAACAAGTAATAACCCCAGCGCAACAAAATTTAATCTTTTCATAATTTCTCCTTTTGTACACATTGCGTACATTTTTAAATATTATAGTACACAAACTGTACAATGTCAAGTAATAAAAGGAAATTGGATTATGCAAATTGGTAAAAAATTAAAAGAGTTGCGCCTTGCTGAAAACCTTACGCAAGAGCAACTTTCGGAAAAATTACAAATAAGCAGAGTTAATTACACGCGCTATGAAACGGACGCTACGCGCCCCGATTACGAAACAATTATAAAAATCGCAGATTATTACGATATTTCTTTAGACGAACTTTTTGATAGAAAATAAACTTCAGTAAAATTAAAAGCACCCGACAGGGTGCTTTTTGTTTAGAACACTATTACTTTGTTATTTTTCTTATATGATTTTTTTGCTTTTCTTACGCAAGAATTTCTAACTATGGCTAAATATTTTCTATATATTGCATCACCCAACATAAGCAAACCTATGATAAACGGTGTGGTAACTATGCCTGTAACCCACCACAAAAATCCCCTTGTTGGTCTTGCAACGCTACGCAACCACTTATTAACGTTTGATTTTTTATCAGCCACAACTTCAGGCGAAGCGCCAACAACAACTTCCATCGCAATGGCATCACCCGAACTGTGTTTATTTTCACTAACGCGGTATCTACCGTTACCAGTATGCGTTGCCGTATATCCGCTAGTATAACTAGATTCAGAAACGTCCGTTGCCGGAACAAACCCAAAATATTCCATAACGAAAGGCGTGCCTTTTTTGTGATGCTTACCTTGAAGCGCTTCATAAATCTTAATAGACTTTCCAGCGCCGGTAAAAATAAGGTTGTCTGAATTGTTTTTACAAGGAATTCTTACGATAGAACCAACTTCCCCCGTATAAACCATCTTAACTCTGTCAAAAATACCCATAACTTATCTCCTATTGTTTGATAGCATATTGCTATATTTTTTAATTATTATATAGCAAAATGCTATAATTGTCAACAAAAAAAGAGTTTTATATGAAGATTTTTCAAGAAAGGCTGGTTGAGCAGAGAAAACTAAATAAAAAAACACAACGGCAAATGGCTGAATATCTAAATATGGCGCAACCGTCCTATATCAGATACGAAAACGGCAGTTCAGAACCTAGCCTTGAAAATTTAGTCAAGATAGCAGATTTATTTGACGTTTCTATTGATTTTTTGCTTGGACGGGCAGAGTTTTAAGTCAAAAAACAAATTATACGCAAAATTAAAGCGTCGCTTATTAAAGCGACGCTTTTTTATGCCAAACAAACCTAATAATGAACGAATAAATACTAGAAAATTTAACCCATACTCTACATCATTAAAATACTGCTTTTTCTATAACGCCCCCACCTATGCACTTATCGCCATCATAAAACACGGCAAATTGACCTTCAGTTATAGCGCGTTGTTTTTCAGCAAATTCAACTTCAATATACCCGTCACGGATATGAACGGTACATTCTTGTTCCGGCTGGCGGTAACGGAACTTACCCGTGCAAACAAAATCTTTTTTATTTGGCTGACAGGGTATCCAGTTGGACTCTTTCATAATAAGACCTTTGCTGTAAAGTTTTTCTTCCGAGCCGTGCGCAACGTATAAAATATTATTTTTTAAATCTTTCTCAATAACGAACCAACGGCTACCGTCGTCACCTTTTTGCCCACCGATATTAAGCCCGCGCCTTTGACCTATCGTATAATACATAAGCCCCAAATGTTCGCCCAAAACCTTTCCGTCATAAGTTTTAATTAAGCCCTTTTCCGCAGGAATATAATTAAGTAAAAAGTTCCTAAAGTTTCTTTCGCCTATAAAGCAAATGCCCGTAGAATCTTTTTTGGTTGCGGTTGCAAGCCCGTTTTCTTCGGCAATTTTTCTAACTTCCGATTTATCTAACTTACCAAGCGGAAACAAAACCTTATCAAGTTGCTCTTGCGAAAGTTGGTTTAAAAAATAAGTTTGGTCTTTACTTTGGTCTTTTGCTTTTAATAAATAATGCGTGTTGCCGTCGTGCAAAATATCGCAATAATGCCCCGTTGCAATATAATCTGCACCCAAGCGCATAGCGGCGTCTTTAAAATCTTTGAATTTTATTTCTCGGTTACAAAGCACGTCAGGGTTAGGCGTTCTGCCCGCCTTGTATTCAGCAAGGAAGTAAGAAAACACCCTTTCCATATATTCTTTTGCAAAGTTTACCGAATAATAAGGTATACCTATGGCGTTTGCAACACGGCGCACGTCCGCAAAATCTTCTTCGCCCGTACACGCGCCACATTCGTCCTTTTCTTCCCAGTTATTCATAAACAAGCCTATGACGTTATAGCCCTGTTTTTTCAAAAGCAACGCAGCAACCGAACTATCCACTCCGCCGCTCATACCAACGACAACCGTTTTTGCCATAAATAATCTCCTTTTGAAGATTATCATACCACAAAACCCGAAAAATATCAATAAAATGCAATAAGGTTGTAAAATACTTGATTATTTTTGTGAATTATGTTTTAATAAATATAATATGCTCTGCATATAATAATTATATTTTCTTTATTAAAGGAGGATTTTATGAGTACCGACGGCTCTGTTCCGTTATCTACGTTGCTCTTAAACACCACCCAGTCCTTCCCGGTCTGGTTACTCATTGCGATTATCGCGCTAGTTATAATGTCAGGTTTCTTTTCTTCAACGGAAACAGCATATTCTTGCGCAAACCGCATAAAACTCCGTTCTTTAGCAGCGAACGGCAATAGGAAAGCAAAAAAGGTTTTAGACCTTGCGGAAACTAATTACGATAGATTTATAACAACCGTTTTAGTTGGCAACAATATAGTCAACCTTTCCGCGTCTACCCTTTCAACGCTATTGTTTGCAAAACTTATTGCAGACGCAAACACGTCGGCTCTCGTTTCTACCATAGCCATTACTTTAGGGGTTTTGATTTTCGGGGAAATTACGCCAAAATTTATAGCGAAAGTTTATCCGGAAAAATTAGCGTTTGCCTTTTATCCCATAATAAAATTTTTCTATTACGTTTTCTACGTTTTCAACTGGGTATTCGGCGGTTGGAAATGGCTACTTGCAAAAATTTTCCGCTTTAAAAACGAAGACGTTGTAACTGAAGAAGAAATTATGACCATCGTTGAAGAAGCAGAAGAAGACGGCACGTTAAACACCGAAGAAACAAAACTTATCCGCTCGGTTATTGAATTTGACGATTTAGAAGTGGGCGATATTTTAGTTCCACGCGTTAATATAGTTGCCGTTGACGTTTCTTCCACAATGGATGAAATAAGAAAAGTTTTTGACCGCGAAGGTTATTCCCGCGTACCCGTTTATAAAGACAGCATTGACACTATAATCGGCACGATACACGAAAAAGACTTCTTTAACGCGTACTTAAAAGGTAAAAAAGGCATTGACGGAATTATGCAAAACGCCTTTTACACCACGGAACACGCTAAAATTTCCGACTTGCTTCGCCAACTTCAAAAGAAGAAAGTACATATCGCAGTCGTTCTTGACGAATACGGCGGAACACTCGGTTTAGTAACGCTTGAAGATATTTTAGAAGAATTAGTTGGGGAAATTTACGACGAACACGACGAAGTTATAAATTACTTTAAACAACTTGACGATAAAACTTATATCGTTGACGGAAACGCTCCCCTTGCAGATGCGTTTGAATTGTTTGGTTTAGAAGACGAAGACGATAATTTTGAAGCAAACACCGTTAGCGGTTGGGTAATTGAAGCGTTAGGTGAAATACCACGCGCAGGCGTAATCTTAAACCACTTAAACTTAACCGTTGAAGTGCTAAAATCAACCGTAAAGCGCGTTTTACAAGTAAAAGTTACCGTCGGTGAAGTTTCCGACCAAAACGAACACGAATAATATTATTTTGTTTTTACTGCCGTTCTTTTTAATTAAAGAACGGCATTCTGCGCCCGTAGTCTAATTGGATAAAACAGAGCCCTCCGACGGCTCCGTTCCGAGTTCGAGTCTCGGCGGACGCGCCAAAAGAAGAAAGCCATTACGGCTTTTTTTGGTTTTTCCGCCTAAAAATAGAGTAGTTTATAATAAAACTCTACGGAGCGTGGGATAAATTTTCGATTTTTCCGTTGTATAATATAGTCGTAAAGGAGGTCCGCTTATGAATCAAGCAATAACTGGAAAGTTAATTCAAGAAAGCAGAAAAGAACAAAACTTAACACAAAGGGAATTAGCAGAACAATTAGGCATATCTGATAAAACCGTTTCAAAATGGGAAACCGGGAACGGTCTACCCGAAGTCGGTTTAATGCTACCTTTATGTGAGATTTTAAAAATCAGCGTAAACGAACTTCTTTCTGGGGAACGCCTTGATGAAAAAAACTATAAAATAAAAGCGGAAGAAAACATTATGGACTTAATGAATGAAAGAAAAGAGGCAAAATTCAAACTCACCGTAGCCGCAATTACTTGCGTTACAACGCTAATTTGCTCGCTTACACTAATGTTTTTGGCTAAATATTTAGAAATGGAAACGTGGCTACGCGTAGTGCTTATCGTAGTTGGCGCAATAAGTATAATAAGCGTTTTATTAACTTCTTGCGAACTTGATAGAACGGCAGGCGCTTTTGAATGTCAGCATTGTAAAAATAGGTTCGTTCCTAAATTCGGCGCATATTTATTCGGCATGCACACTTTGACCACAAGGCGTTTGCGTTGCCCGAAATGCGGACACGTAACTTGGTGTAAAAAGCGTTTAAATAAATAGCCGTTATCCCCCGATAAATTTATCAGGGGGATTTTATTTTATACCTAATATTTTAAAATTACGCTTGCTACAAACGCCGTAATGTGATATATTTAATATAATCAAAATCTTTGGAGTTAATAAATGAGAAAATATCTTCTCCCAAAAAACGGTAAATTTTATAAAGCAAACTTACACTCTCACACGAATATTTCAGACGGAACACTTACGCCCGAACAGGCAAAAAAAGCGTATATGGAAAAGGGCTATTCTATAATTGCCTTTACCGACCACAATATACTTCTCCCCCACCACGATTTATCGGATGAGAATTTTATAGCGCTTTCCGGTTACGAACTTGATTTATACGAAGGCTGGAACCCAGAATTTATCCCCAACGGAAAATCTTATTTAACTTGGAAAGGTTGCCACATTAACTTTATTGCTTTAGACCCGGAAAACGACACTCAAGTTTGCTACCACCGCACAAAATATAGAATGATAGGTAACGGCGAAAAATACCGCCATCTTGCAAAATTTGACGCATCACTACCCGATTACGAAAGGCATTATTCGGTTAAAGGCATAAACGACATAATGAAAATCGGACGCGAAAACGGTTTTTACGTAGTTTATAACCACCCCGGCTGGTCACTAGAAAATTATAATGATTACGTAAATTATAAGGGTATGCACGCTTTAGAAATATGTAACGGAGCAGGTATATCAATGGGCATGGCAGATTACTGCCCACACGTTTACGACGATATTTTAAGGAGCGGAAACCGCATCTCTTGCGTCGGTGGTGACGATAATCACAACCACACGCCTTTAGATAAAGAAGGAAGTGAAAGTTTTACGGCTTTCACTATGATAAAAGCAGAAGAATTTAACTATAAAGCAATCACCGACGCTATGGTTAAAGGGCATCTTTACGCTTCACAAGGTCCGGAAATTGAAGAACTTTATTATGAAGACGGGCATATCTACGTAAAAACTTCCCCCGCTAAAAAAATCTTTTTAACCTGCGGAACAAGAAGAAGTGAACGCGCAATCGACCCCGACGGCAAAGATATAACCAGCGCTACTTTTAGAGTTACGCCTGAAGATATTTATATCCGCGTAACCGTTGTTGATAAAGACGGCAACTCTGCAAATACAAACGGATATTATCTTGACGAATTCGTTGAATAATTATTTTTAATATATAAAAGCGGGTGGCAAAAACGCCACTCGCTTTTATATTTAGTGTAATTTGTATTAAAGTTGACACTACCGAGAAAATTCCATACACAAAAACTATTGACTAACTTTATTCTTTTATGTTAAAATATTTATCGTTAAAGCGTTTAGCGCTTTAAATATAACCTGAATTTTAAGGAGATTTTTTATGTGCATGAACAGATACGAGTCGGCTAAAGAAATTTACGCAAAACTCGGAATTGACACCGAATCGGTTATTTCCCAACTCAAAGATTTACCCGTTTCCCTTCATTGTTGGCAGGGTGACGACGTTAGGGGTTTCGACCACGACGGCCCTTTAACAGGCGGTATTCAAACCACCG
>JAFVOV010000106.1 GCA_017505675.1 Clostridia bacterium | reverse complement strand
TCAGAATCGGAAACGCAAGGTGCTTCACCCGTCGTTCCTAAAATAGTTAAAGCATCAATTCCATTTTCAATTTGATATTCGATTAATCTGCCGAGAGCGTCGTAATCAACGCCGTCTTGAGTAAACGGGGTAATAGCCGCCGTACAAGTTCCTTTAAAAATAGTCTTATTCATAACTATACCTGCTTAGATGATATTTTTTGTTTGTTGATGTCGATTAGTTGAGTTGGTCTTTTACTGCGCCGAGAGCGATTGCCTTTTCTGCAATTTGAACTGCGTTGGTTGCTGCGCCTTTTCTTATGTTATCCGCAACGCACCAAAGGTTGATACCGCTTTCCACAGTGTCGTCCTTTCTTATTCTTCCTACGAAAACTTCGTCCTTATTTTCAGCCGTAATAGCCATAGGATAAAGGTTTTTCGAACCGTCGTCTTGCAAAACTACGCCTTGCGCTTTTGCTAAAACTTCTTTAACTTGCTCTACCGTGCAAGGCTTTTCGAATTCTAAGTTGATAGATTCGCTATGTCCGTAGTAAACGGGAACTCTAACGCAAGTAGCCGTCACCTTTATAGACTGGTCGTTAAGTATCTTTTTGGTTTCGAAAATCATCTTATCTTCTTCTTTGGTGTATCCGTTTTCTAAGAACACGTCAATGTGCGGAATACAGTTGCCGAAGATAGGATAGGGGAATTTTTTAGGCGGTTCGTTATTGATGCCGTTTTTAAGGTCGTCAAAACCCTTAACTCCAGCACCTGAAACTGCTTGATAGGTTGAGTAAATAACTCTCTTAATTTTGAAAGCGTCGTGTAAAGGCTTCAAAACTACCATTGCTTGAATGGTTGAGCAGTTGGGGTTTGCAATAATATTTTTATGCCAAGTAATATCTTCTGCGTTAACTTCGGGAACAACTAACGGAACTTCGGGGTCACGCCTCCAAGCGCTAGAGTTATCAACTACTAAAATTCCGTGTTTAGCAAATATAGGCGCGTATTCTTTGCTGGTATCGCCACCTGCGGAAAATAACGCAATATCAATATTTTTTCCGATAATATTTTCTTCTTTTAATTCAATAACTTCGTGGGGTTTGCCCATAAAATCTATTTTCTTTCCCGCAGATTTTGCAGATGCAAATAAATAATAATTTTCAACGGGTAACTGTTTTTCAGTTAAAACTTCTAAAAACTTTCTTCCTACCATACCGGTAGCGCCAACGACTGCTACGTTGTACTTTCTCATAGTAATAATACACTCCTGATTTTAATATATACGCATAGTGTAACAAACTAACGGAAAAAAGTAAAGTTTTTTTTAGTAAATACGCGATTTTTATTTGTAAAATATTTAAAATTAGTATATATTATAATTAGCGTAATTTACGGTTGGAGTATTTTTTGACCGTTCTAAATATAATACTTTTTGGAGAACTTTATGGCACAAAATAAAAAAGGCGGATTTATTAGTAGGTTAATGCTCGGCTCGGAAAAATCCGAAGGCTATGCAAGAGCGTCACTTCCGTCTAACAGATGGGAATTATTTTGGGATATTTTTAAGGGCAGATTTGGTAAACTCGTTATCATAAACCTTTTGGTTTTGCTTTTCTGTTTACCGTTTTTAGCGCTTTTATTTTTCCGCTACGTTGCAATTACTAACTACGGTGTAATTTACCCGTTTTCACAAAGTTTCGGCGTAGGGTACGGCGCTTTACCGTCAATGGTTGGGCTTGCGGAAAATATCACCTTTAACGTAAATCTTTTAATATTCCTTTTAGCGCCCCTTGGGTTTATGATAGCGGCTGTCGGCATTGCTGGTGGCGCTTACGTTATAAGAAATATGGTTTGGACGGAAGGAATATTCGTTGCAAATGATTTTTGGCGCGGTATTAAACAGAATATCCGTCAAATGTTACTTATATTCTTGGTGTATTCAATCGTATTTTATTTATCGATATTATCAATATCGTTATGCGACCAGTCAATAGCAATGGGTGTTGATAATAAGTGGTTGTTCGTGGTGTCAGAAGTTTTAACTTACGGCGTTTTAATAGTATATTCTATGATGACTTTGCACATGGTTACTATGAGCGTAACTTACGAACTCAAGTTCCGCCACCTTATCAAAAACTCATTTATGTTTACGATAGGTTTACTTCCGCAAAATATATTTTTCATTATTTGCGGTCTTATACCGTTCGTATTCTTATTGCTCGGCGGGTTCTTCCTTGCTATAGGCGTAATATTGATTTTGCTTTTCGGCGTTTCAATGTTTTTACTCGTTTGGACTGACTTCTGTCAATGGGCTTACGATAAATTCGTAAACGATAAAATTCCCGGCGCGCAAAAGAATAGGGGTATTTACGATAAGGTTAAAGAAAGCGACTCTGGCGCGCTCAAGCAATACCGCGAACAGATGGCAATGGCTCAACGCAGTTCGCTCAACAGTAAGCCTATTAAACCGATTACTGATGACGACCTTAAACTTGCAGAACTACCCACGTCGTTTAACCGCGCTGATATAGAAAAACTCAACGAAAGCCGTCGCGCAATTTACGAAGACCACGAAAGGTACGTTGAAGAACATAAAAACGACCCTGAATTTATGCCAACTGAAGAAGAAAAAGAACTTCAGAAAGAGCAAGAAGCAAGGGAAAAGCGCATTGAACAAGCAAAGAAAGAACTTGCAAAGCGCAACAAACGCAAATAATTATCTAAAGGCACCGTCGGCTATATCCGAAGGTGTCTTTAAGTAAACGGAAAAGGAAAACAAAATTGAACAAATTACTTAAAACTATAGTTTTTGATAATGAAATCACGTTATCAGTTTTAGATACTACCGATATGGTAAACGAAGCCATAAGAATTCACGGTTTAACTCCGCTTGCCGCGGCAGCGCTCGGCAGAACGCTTACCGTGTGTACTTTTATGTCAAGCAACTTAAAAAATAAATCGGATAAACTTTCCGTAACTGTTTCGGGTGACGGCGTAGGTGGAAAAATTACCGTTTGTGGTAACGGTGACCTTGCAATGCGCGGTTTTATTGATAACCCTAAAGCAGACCTTCCGCTCCGCGCGGACGGAAAACTTAACGTGGGCGGTTGCGTTGGTAAGAACGGGCGTTTGACGGTAGTTAGAAGTATGGGGCTAAAAGAGCCTTATTCTGGTAGTAGCCAACTTATCAGCGGAGAAATTGCTGAAGATTTTACCGCCTATTACGCGTTTAGCGAACAACAACCTACGGCAATGGCGTTAGGGGTAAAAATCGGCACGGACGGCAAGTGTGTTGGCGCTGGCGGGGTTATCGTGCAGGCGTTACCCGGCGCAAGCGACAGGTCGCTTTTTTTAGCAGAAGAAATAACAAAAGACTGCAAAAACGTTTCTTCGCTTATTGAAGAACACGGGGCGGAGTGGATAGTTAACGAACTTTTCTTTACCGATAAGTTTGAAGAATACCATCCTGAATATAAGTGCCTTTGCTCAAGGGATTATATAGAAAAAGTTTTAATTTCTTTAGGGAAGGACGAACTTAACGATATTATAGAAAAAGAAGGCAAAATCACGGTGGATTGTCAGTTTTGCGATAAGGTTTACGAGTTTACTGATTTAGACGTGCAGAAGTTTTTTAAATAATTATGGATGAAAAGATTTTACAGTTAGATAAAAACGCCGAAAGGTGTAAAAAACTTGCCGACGCAAGGTTGGAAAAAAACGATTATTTAGGCGCTTTAGGGTTTTTGTTTTCTTCTTTAGAAAGCAAGATTATGCCCGAAACGATTATGGCGATAGCCGACGTATACGCCGATATGGGACTTTTAGATTTATCTAACCGCTACTGGTATAAATATATGTTTTACGCGCCAAAAGATAAAGTTTCGGTTGCGTATGAAGAACTTGCAATAAATTATTTTTATATGGATAATCTTTTTGCTTCGGGGCATTTTTTTAGAAAAAAACTTGAAGTTGACGGATATATTTCTAAAGAAAATATTGATAAAGAAGTTATTGACTTTTTTTCCGGTGAAGAATATAATCGCCACGCGTATAGGGCGGTTTACCCTTATGATAAAGCAGATTTTACTTTAGAAATTAAAAACTCAAAAAGGGCAATAGCGCTCGGCGCGTTTGACGAAGCCGCTAAAATGTTATCGGAAGTTCCTGAAGAATGCCGTGATGAAGAAATTGCGGGGGATTTAGCAGTTGCGTCTTTTATGAACGACGACCTTGACGGCGCGGAAAAAGAGTGTAGGCGCTCAATAAAAGCGCACGGGGAAACGGTTACGGCTTATTGCAACCTATCCACCGTTTACGATATGAAAGAAGACGCGGATAAAAGCGAATATTATTTTCAAAAAGCGCTTGCTTGTGAAAAGGGCGAACAAGGCGAAGCGTATAAGTTAGCCACTTGCGCCATTGCAAGAGAAGACCATATCACCGTAAAACGCTGTTTGGAAACGATATTAAAAGACCGCCCTGAAGAAATCAATATGCGGTTTTTCTATGGAATTAACTTGCTTAATTTAGGCGAATATGAAAAAGCGCTTGAAACTTTTAAACGCGCTTACCGCACCGACCCGTTTGATATTATTATAAAATACTATATTGATTTGGCAATTTCACTCGTTTCGGGCGAAGGTGATAAAAGCAAACTGCTCCCCTTAAAATACGTTAAAGAAATTCCGCAAAAAATTGCTGATAAATGGTCGCGTAAGATTAAAGAACTTGTTAAATCTCCGCTTAAAATTCCTATGGCGATAAAGAAGAAAGAAACGCGTGATATTTTATACTGGGGTATGTGTTACGGGGAAGAAACAGAGATGCGCGCAAGCGTTTTTTTGCTTTCTTTAATTGAACCTAAAGGCTATACTAAAATGGTGCAAAACGTGTTGATTGACCCCGATATTAAAGATACCTTAAAGCGCCTTTTGATATACTCTATGATAGTTAAAGGGCATAGGGCAAAAACGGCTGTAGTTGGCGGCGGATATTACGTTGAGTTTACGCCGGCAAACGTAGATGCAAGTAAAGATTCTAATCCGTTATATTTTACCGCTTACGCGCTATGTATGTCTAAAATGGTTTTTTATGAAGTGGAAGATTTTGAAAAAATTGCAAAATTTTCTAACGAAGTTTATAAACGGCTAAAAGACACCGTTACTTCGGCTGAAGCCACCAACGAAGAAGTGGCGGGTTTAATAGTAACGCTTTGTGAGTTTGAAAAGTACGGCACTATTGATTGCGTTGCGGAAATTTTTGGAACTACGGTAAAAAATATAAAGCGCTTAAAAAAGATTTACGACGATTATAATAAGGAAGATAAAAATGATTAAAATTATTGACGTTGACGAACTTTTTGATAAATATATTTCCGATTACGTTTATTCTAATATCGGAAAGGTAAAGCCTGAAGAAATTGAAAATAAAATACCTGAACTTTATGAAAAATTTGGAACGGAAAAATTACCGGAATTAGATGGAAAAACCCCGTCTGATTATTATGGCAGTTTTTCTGCGGAAGAACTTTTAGAGTGCTTAAAAAAGCATATTGAAACGGGCGTTTCCGTGTCTGATTTTTTGTGCGAAGCGTTGACTTTAAATATGAATAGTGAAACTGCGCTTATAAACGCAATATCTTCTGATGAAAGTGAAGAATTCACCCTTTACGCAATGAATATGCTTATGGAAATAGGCTCGTTAAAATGTCTTAACCGTTTTTTAGAGTTCGTTCTTTGGGATTATAGCGGAACTATTAAAGAACTTGCGACTGAATATTTGCGCGCTCACGCTGAAACCGTAAAGGAAAGCGTTTTAGAGCAATATAAAGACGCGGATAAAACGATAAAAGAATACTTGACGGAAATTTTAGCAGGTACTAAAGGTGACGATAGGGTGTTTAAGATTTTAATTGATGAATTTGTTTTAAATGCAGATAAAATACCGGTATACGCAGGGTATCTTGCTAAATTTGGTGATGACCGCGCTCTGCCGTTTTTACTTACCGCAATAGAAAACGAAAAAATAAATTACGCCGACTTTGAAGAGTTGCGTTTTGCTATTGAAGCGCTTGGCGGAACTTACGATAAAGAGCGTGATTTTAAGAGAGATAAGTTCTATAAAAAAATAAAAGGCATTTCAAAAACTGATAATTAAATTTTGACGGCAAGAAAAGTTTTCACATATTATATATTTGAAAACTTTTTTTATAGTAAGGCGTATTTATGGAAAAAGAAAAAAAGGTTAAAGATAGCAAACTTAAAACTTTATTTAAGTTGTTTTATTCTGCTTTATATATAAGCGCGATAGCGTTTGGCGGGGGTTTTGTGGTATTATCTTTACTGCGTGAAACTTTCGTTAAAAAACTCTCTTGGGTATCTGAAGAAGAAATGATGGATATAAACGCCCT
>JAFVOV010000105.1 GCA_017505675.1 Clostridia bacterium | reverse complement strand
GAGACTAGTTATGTTTTGGAATTATCTCATAATTGCTTTATATGTGCTCGGCATGGTTGCGATAACCATTTATACTAAAAACCGTTCCAAATCTGTAAACGATTTTTTGCTTGCTGGTAAAAATGGGTTGAACGGTTGGATGAGTGCATTTGCTTACGGTACTACTTATTTTTCGGCTGTAATTTTTATTGGTTACGCGGGTAAGTTTGGTGCGCAATACCAGCTCGCCGCTACTTGGATAGGTATAGGTAACGCGCTTATAGGTTCGCTTTTGGCTTGGATGGTTCTTGCAAAAAGAACTAAAGTTATGACGAGTAGGTTAGCGGCAAAAACAATGCCAGAATTTTTTGAAAAAAGATATGATAGCAAAAAATTAAAATTATTTTC
Source organism: Clostridia bacterium (assembly GCA_017505675.1). Classification (GTDB taxonomy): domain Bacteria; phylum Bacillota; class Clostridia; order Christensenellales; family Borkfalkiaceae; genus UBA1259. The sequence continues at coordinate 2,659 of JAFVOV010000105.1, read as the reverse complement.
TGCCGTTATAATATTTTTATTTTTAATCCCGTATTCTGCGTCAGTGTATAATGGGTTAAGCAACTTGTTTGAAATTGTTTTCGGTATAGAAGGCTGGATAGTTATGATTGCGCTTGCGGCAATAACTGCGCTTTATTTATTCTTCGGCGGATATTTTGCTACAGCGCTTTCAGACTTTATTCAAGGTATAATAATGCTTATAGGCGTTATTTTAATGTTTTTCTTCTTTATGGGTAGTGAGCAAGTAAGTTGGGATATTTCTAGTTTAAATTGGTTTACTTTTAATAGTGCAAATAAAGGGATTTACGGCGATACAATATCGTTAATATCTTTAATTCTTTTAACGTCTTTTGGCGTTTGGGCTTTACCGCAAACAATACATAAATATTATGCTGTTCGTGATAATAAGGCTATAAATCAAGGAATGATAGTTAGCACGCTCTTTGCTTTGATTATCGGATTTATTGCTTATTACGTTGGTGGTTTAAGCGGATTTTTTGCAGAAGAAATAGCAGATGCAGGCGTAAAGGTTGGGTCTGATGATACAATTCCCGTTATGCTTAACCTTGTTATTCCTGCTGGCTTAATGGGGGTTATTGCTGTTTTGATTTTATCTGCAAGTATGTCTACGTTATCATCAGTTTCGCTTGCAAGCGCGTCTGTTGTTGCTGTTGATATATATAAGGGTAAAATTAATGCGGATGCTGACGATAAGAAAGTAAATACCATAATGCGTATTTTATGTTTAGTTTTTATTCTAATTTCAGTGGTTCTTGCCGTGCTTAACGATATTTACGGTATAGCGGCAATTGCGTATCTTATGGGGTTAAGTTGGGGAACGCTTGCAGGATGCTTTATAGGACCTTACGTTTTAGGTCTTATTTGGAAAAAAGTAACGCGCCCTGCCGTTTGGACATCTATTATAAGTTCGTTAGTTTTAACCGTTACTTTAATACTTGTGTTTGGTTATGATAAATCAGGGTGGAGTTGTAGTTTAGGTGCTGCTATTCAAGGCGGTATAGGTTCTTCGCCGTTAATAGGTGTTATATGTATGGCATTTTCAATGATTTCTACTGCTGTTGTAAGTTTATTTACAAAAGCGCCAGAAGAAAGCGTTATTAGTAGAGCATTTGAAGATAAGAAAGAAGAAGTTGTTGCATAAATAATTTTGGAGATAAAAATGATTTGGTCAAGAGAAGAAACGTTATCAAGGCAAGAAATTGAATCTTTGCAACTTGATAGGCTTAAAGAAACTGTTTATAGGGTTTATGAAAAAGTACCTTATTATAGAGCAAAAATGGATGCTATCGGTGTAAAACCCGAAGATATTAAAACTCTTAAGGATTTAGCAAAGTTGCCATTCGTAACAAAGCAAGATATGAGAGATTCTTATCCGTTCGGCTTATTTGCTGTACCAAAAAATGAACTTGTTAGAATTCACGCATCAAGTGGAACTACAGGCAAGCCTACCGTTGTTGGTTATACGGAAAACGATTTAAATACTTGGACGGAATGTGTTTCGCGTATTGCTTGTATGGGTGGCGCTAGTAAAGATGACATTGCTCAAATTTGTTTTGGTTACGGGATGTTTACCGGCGCGTTAGGGCTTCATTATGGTTTAGAAAATATCGGCGCTACTATAGTTCCTTCGTCTACGGGTAATTCTGAAAAACAAATTATGTATATGAAAGACTTTGGCACATCGCTTTTGGTTGCAACGCCTTCTTACGCTTTAAGGCTTGCTGAAGTTGCTAACGAAATAGGCGTTAATCCCAAAAAAGATTTGAATGTTAAAATCGGTCTTGTTGGTAGTGAACTTTTAACGGACGCTATGCGTGAAGAAATGCATAAGGTTTGGGGTGATGATATGCTTATCACTTCAAATTATGGTATGAGTGAACTTATGGGGCCAGGCGTTTCTGGTGAATGTGAATATCTGTGTGGAATGCATATTAACGAAGATTATTTTATTCCCGAAATAATAAATCCTGAAACAGGGGAAGTTTTGCCTGTAGGTGAAAAAGGTGAATTAGTTATCACTTGTATTAAAAAAGAAGGGTTACCGCTTATCAGGTATAGAACAAAAGATATAACAAGGCTTATTTACGAGCCTTGTAAATGCGGTAGGACGTTTTGTAGGATGGAAAACTTATCCGGCAGAAGTGACGATATGTTAAAAATTCGTGGTGTAAACGTTTTCCCAAGTCAAATAGAAGAAGTTATATTAAGTTTCAATGAACTTGGACCGCATTATGAAATTATTGTAACACGTGACGGTTATACTGATAAACTTGAAATTCGAGTAGAACTTGCGCATTCAACGGACTCTTTTGGTGAACTTCAAAAACTTGCTGATAGCGTTAGGGGTAAACTTAAAGTTATGTTAGGGCTTGATGCAAAAGTTAAATTAGAATCACCAAATACTTTACAAAGATTTGAGGGTAAAGCAAAACGAATAAAAGATTTAAGGGGGAAAGCCTAATGGATAAAATTATTATGCTTGGTAACGAAGCGATAGCGCGTGGCGCTTATGAAGCAGGTGTTAAAGTTTCTAGCGCTTATCCGGGTACGCCAAGTACGGAAATTAGTGAAAATTTAGCAAAATATGATACTGTTTATACTGAATGGGCGCCAAATGAAAAGGTCGCTTTAGAAGTTG
>JAFVOV010000104.1 GCA_017505675.1 Clostridia bacterium | reverse complement strand
TTATACGGAAAAATTATTAAAATTTCGTTAAAAGGCTTTTAATTAAAAGTAGATTATAGTTAAAAAATTATAAAGAGCAATAAGTATATCTTATTGCTCCTTGTCTTCATTTAAAAGTTCATTGCTAATATCAATAATTTCTTCAGAATATTTATTTGTTAAATAACTTCTAACGTATTCGTAAATAAAATATGCAATTCCTGCAACGCAAAGCCCTATTATACCGACAACCACGCCCCAAATGGTGATATTCCATTCTAAAATCATTGCAATCCCTAACCCAAAAATAAGCGTTCCTATAATACCCAAAACCAACCCGAAAATAGTTGGAATATTTTTCACTTTACCGTCAAGGCTACGCAACTTATCAAGTTTTTCTTCTTTTTCATTTTTTTCAAGATATTGACTGCGTATATATTCCGCTTCTGCGCGTTCTTCTTCTGTGAGCGCAGAATATTTATACTCAAAATTACCGTCTTTCATTTAAAATCTCCATTTTTATTTTCTTTTGTTCTTTATATCCCTTAACAAACATATACACACCTATTAAAATTATACCTATTGAAATTGCTCCCCCCGTTGCCGCGTTTGGAATTCTTGTATCTATTCCACCACCAAACGCCGCAAACATTGCCGTTTGAAGAGCAAACATAGACACCAGCGAATTTGCTAAACCTATATTGTTAATTGCACGCACGGAATAATCGTCCGTACTTTTCAATTTAAATAAATGAATTATTGAAAAGGTTATTTTACAAAACGTATAAGCAGCCATCACGTAAATTAAATATCCAGCGTACATAAAGCCTTGATTTGAAATAACCATTTGCACAAGCGCGCCCATAAGCGCAAAATTTAATAGCACTAAATATAGTCCGCAGTTTTTATATGACCTTATCTGTCTTTGTTTAATCAATAACTCGCTTTGTTCCCTAGTCTTTCCGCAAACTACTACCGCCCCGCCACGAATTGCGGAAAGTGCTATATAATAAGTTGCTAGCGCGCCAAGCCAAATAGACCTTGATAATATAGCAAATACTGCGTGCATTATAGCGTATAAAATATTAAAGATAAATGATACTATTGCAAAAATCAATTTACGGTATCCGAAGTTTTCTAATAATTCAGCCGTAAATTTATATTTTTTAAGATATTTTATAATACCGCCTTTAACTTTCGGCGCAATTATTATTACTATATATACCGCGTAAGAAAGCGCTATTGCGGAAAGACCGTAAAAAATATAAGCCAAAACGCCGTCATAGCCCGATATAACGATATATAAAGCCACCGCAATAACAAGTATACTCAATATAAGCATAAGCGCCGTTACCACAGCAGGCTGATTTTTAATTTTTTGAAGGAATTTTTTAATTTTATCCATTTATTACGCCTTTAAACACCACGCTAAATTCACTACCTTCACCAAGTTTACTTTTAACGGAAATTTCACCGCCAAGAACGTCAATAACCCTTTTAACAAGCGCAAGACCCAAGCCGTTGCCTTCGCTTCTATGCGAAGTATCTCCCTGATAGAATTTTTCAAAAACGTGCGCGCCCGTTTCTTTGCTCATCCCTATACCGTAATCTTTAACGGTAAATACGGCTTTTTCTATTCCGCGTTTTAATTTTATTTCTATTTTTCCGCCGTTATTTGAAAATTTAATAGCGTTATTTATTAGATTATTAAATATAATTTCTGCATAACTTTGTTTAGTTACAACTTCAAAATCGGAAATATCAAGGTCCAACTCAATATTTTTGCTCTCGATTAAATCTTCGTATTGCAAGATGCTTTCACGCAAAACTTCACCTAGGCTAATAACCGTTTTATCTACTGAAAGCGCTTGATTTTCAAGTTTATTAAGTTTTAAAATATTAGTTACTAAATCAGAAAGTTTTTCAGTTGTAACCGTTAAAACTTCTATATATTTTTTACGCGTTTTTTCATCCACCGCAGGATTATCAAGCGCCTTTACGTAATTTTTAATAACGGCGAGTGGAGTTTTTATTTCGTGCGAAACGTTTGAAATAAACTCCGACTTTAATATTTCGCTTTTGCCTAATTCATTTGCAACTTTGTTTATATTTTCTATTATCGCATCAAAATAATCGTATTTTTCATAGCCGTGTTCTAAAGTAAGCCTAACGGAAAAATCACCCTTTGCTATTCTTTCCGTTGCAGATAATATTCTATTTACCGGCGCGTCTATCATTATTCGTCTTCTAAAAATATCCGTTAAAACGAAAATTAGAGTTGCAAATAATAAATAAAGCAACATAAAAAACGCCGTAAGTCCCCCGCCGAAATTTGCTTTTAATAAACCGTCGTAAATAACTAACGCAGCAGCCACGAATACTGATAACGGCAACAAGAACAAAATATATCCGACTAAATGAAACCCGGATTTATGCTTTTTTGCTCTCATTTCAATACCGCCTTATATCCTAAACCGTGTACGGTAACTATTTCAAAACCGTCGCAAGGTAAGGTTTTTTCACGGAGTTTAGCGACGTAAACGTCAACCGTCCTTGACGTTGCAGAACTATCAAAGCCCCAAAATTCATCCATAAGTTTTGAGCGGGTAAAAGTCTTTTTGGGATATGATAATAATTTATATAAAATATCAAATTCCCTTACGGTAAAATTCGCTTCTTCCCCGTCAATATATGCGGTATGCTCGTCAAGAGCCATAGTAAGATTACCAACGGTTAGTTTTTTAGTAGCGTTAATATATACCCTACGCAAAATCGCTTGGATTTTCATTAAAACTTCATCAATATCAAAAGGCTTAACGATATAATCGTCAATACCAAGTTTATAACCGAACTGTTTTGAAAGTTTATCGTCTTTAGCGGTTAAAAACACTATAGGAACGCTCTCGTCAGATTTTCTTACCGCTTCGGCAAGTTTATAGCCATCCATAACGGGCATCATTATATCGCTTAATATAAGGTCAATTTTTTCATTATGAAAGGTATCAAGCCCTTCCCTTCCGTTAAAGCACGCAAAGACAGAATAACCTTCGCTTTCTAAATAAGTTCTTAAAATATCGTTAAGTTCTTTTTCATCTTCTACAAGTAAAATATTAAACATTGCCACTCTCCTTTTATGTGCTTATTATAATAATATCATATTTTAGTATTTATTTCTTAAAGAAATTATTAAAAATTTGTAAATTTTATAGTAAGCGGTAAAAAACCGTTGATATTTTTTCCGTTTTGTGTTAATATGGTTAAGCAAAAAAGCGCTGGTGTGGCTCAGTCGGTAGAGCAGCTGATTCGTAATCAGCAGGTCGCAGGTTCGAATCCCGTCACCAGCTCCAAAAAAATTAAACGCATCCAAATGGATGCGTTTTTTATTTTTCAAGTAATTCTTTAATCTTTGGCGCGTATTCTTTACCCGTTTGATAACCTATTTCTATTGCCGTATCAATATCTTTAAATTTAAATTGCGACATATCGCCAAGATTAGGTTCAATATATAAATCGGGGCGCTGTCTGCTGACCTTATATTTAACCAACTCACAATCATAGATTTCAAAAGAACGCAAAAGCACGCTGAACATATTATATTTTTTATTTACCGGGCGAACCTTACCTAAAACGTCAACACCAACTACTACTTCTGCGCCCATTTCTCTAACCGTTCTAATAGGAACGCGACACACCACACCCCCGTCGATTAAAATTTGTTCGCCTTTATAAATAGGTTTAAATACGGCAGGGATTGAAGAACTTGCAGCAACGCTTTCATAAACTTTATCGTCACCACCTAAAATTACAGCATGCCCGGTAACCAAATCTGCCGCAACGCAGCGGAAAGGAATAACAAGGTCTTTAAAAGTTTTTTCGCCCAGATATTGCTTTAACTTTTTTTGCATTTTTTGCGCGCGCAATAACGCTGCGTTACCTACAGGGTTAATTGATAAATCAAAAATATCGTTAAACTTGAGTTTTAAAACTTCTTTTTTCATATAGTCTGGGGTTAAACCGCTTGCATAACATCCGCCAACAACAGACCCCATACTAGTTCCAGAAATAAAGTCAGGGTAAATCCCTTCTTCTTCCATCGCTTTTAAAAACCCTATATGCGCAACACCACGGCTTCCACCCGCACCGAGCGCAAAGCCTAATTTCTTTTTCATTAAATACTCCTTTTTATTAGTTCAAATCCCCTACTTTTTAACCAAGTAGCGCAAGCGCCTTTCCAAGCCTGAACGGGAACGTTGACTGAATCAACTTCTTCGTTGGCTAAAGATAAACCGTGTATTCCATCTTCAAATATATGTAATTCAAACGGAACGCCGTTTTCTCTATACGCAGCCGCCATATATAAACTGCTTTCAACCGGAACTATTTGGTCGTTTACAGTTGACCATATAAACGCAGGTACGGAAGATGGCGTAACGCGTTTATCTAAAGAAAGATATTCTTTAAGTTTTATATCTTCACCACAAAGATTATCACCCGTAGCCTGATGCGCTTTTCCCACTAAAGTTATTACCGGATATGCTAGAATTACCGCGTCGGGTTTAGCAAGTGACGCTTTTTCTTTAAGCGCGTCTTTAACCACTTGTTCATCAGTTATCGTTGCAAGCATACCTGCAAGATGTCCGCCAGCCGAAAAGCCTATAGTAGCAACGTGATTTTTATCAACGTAAAATTTTTCAGCGTTTTCTTTAATATAAGCAACCGCCATACAACCTTCAATAAGTTGCTGGGGATATTTTACGGGCGCAACCGAATAATCAAGCGTAAAAGACTGAAAACCTTCTGCTATATAATAATTTGCAATCGGTTCTCTTTCGCGCTCGGAACAGAACGAATATCCGCCACCCGGAACGATAAGCATTGCGGGGCGAAGTCTATCAATACGATAATCGTTTACGTACGCGGTTAATTTACCGCGCGCGCCTTGCGGTTTATTTACGCCAAAATGTTCATACAAATCAACAGTTATAACTCTCATATTATTACCCAAAATATCTTTTTTTTACATAATAGCATAAAGAATTTTAAAATTCAAGTATTACACTTGAAAATTACTACGATTTTTGATAAAATATAGTTATGGCTTATCATATAGATACAGGTTTAATAAAAGAGAAATTTAAGGTTGATTGCGAATGCCCGCTTTGCGAAATAAAAAAAGTGGTTGAAGAACAATTTCTTCACGAATTTTTAAACGACGCGGTTATGGAGGATAACACCCGCATTAAAGTAGGCAAGTTGGGTTTTTGCGCACGGCATTTTGATATGCTTTTTTCTAGGCAGAATAAACTTTCAGTTGCTTTGCAGATTAGAACGCGCATTGAAAATATGCAAGCGTCACTATTAAATGAAGTTAAAAGCGCGGGCGCTGCTAAAAAACTTGCAGACGCTATTGATAAAGCGAACGAAACTTGCATAATTTGCGATTTAACTCAAGAAAGTATGGTTAAATATTATAAAACCATTGCCCAAATGTTTGAACGCGAAAGAGAGTTTTTTAAAACTTTGCTTAAAAGCAAGGGCTTTTGTATGCACCATTACGCTGAACTTTTAAGATATTCTAAATCAGCAGGGTTTGCCACTAAAGAATACGTTTCACTTATAAGCGGACTGCAAAGTAGAAACGTAGCGCGCATTGAAAAAGAACTTAAAGTTTTTTGCGATAAGCACGACTACAGAAACGCTTTAGAGCCGTTAGGCAACGCTGAAACCGCTCTTCCACGCACGCGAATTAAATTATACGGAAAAAAATACGACTAATTTTTATAATATTAAAACCGCCGTTCTTTTGAACGGCGGTTTTTTATTGTTTTTATAGCCTTGGTGTATCTTAATACATTCCACCCATGCCACCTGCGGGCATTTGCGGAGCGGCTTCAACCTTTTCATCAGCAACAACTGCTTCGGTGGTTAAGAATACGCCTGCAACTGACGCTGCGTTTTCAAGAGCCGAACGGGTAACCTTGGTTGGGTCAATAATACCAACCATATCGGTATATTCGTTAGTAAGCGCGTTAAATCCGTAAGTGGGTTTATCTGCTTTTAATACTTCGTTTAAGATTACAGAACCGTCAAGACCTGCGTTGAGCGCGATTTGACGTAAGGGTGCTTGAATTGCTTTATAAACGATTTCTGCGCCCGTCTTTTCATCACCAGAAAGAGTGTTGATATAATTTGCCAAAACTTTCATTGTAGAAATGAGAGCGATTCCACCACCGGGAACGATACCTTCTTGAACGGCAGCCTTGGTTGCGTTAAGAGCGTCTTCAATACGGAGTTTCTTTTCTTTCATTTCAATTTCAGTCGCAGCGCCAACGTTAATAACCGCTACGCCACCTGCAAGTTTAGCAAGGCGTTCTTGCAATTTTTCTCTATCATAATCAGAAGTAGTTTCAGCAATTTGCGCTTTAATTGCTTGCTTTCTTGCTTCGATAGCAGCGGGGTCGCCCGCGCCGTTAATGATAGTGGTGTTATCTTTATCAACCTTAACCGTGCCTGCTTTACCGAGCATATTTAAGGTTACGTCTTTAAATTCATAACCGAGTTCAGAAGAAATTACAGTACCACCGGTTAAAATTGCAATATCTTCAAGCATTGCTTTTCTTCTATCGCCAAATCCGGGCGCTTTAACTGCAACGCAGTTGAATACGCCTTTAAGTTTGTTTACAACGAGCGCTGCAAGAGCGTCGCCTTCAACTTCTTCAGCGATAATAAGCAATCTCATACCCTGTTGAGCAATAGGTTCAACTATCGGTAAAATTTCTTGTATAGCGGAAATTTTCTTATCGGTAATTAAAATTACAGGGGATTCTAAAACTGCTTCCATCTTATCGGTATTAGTTACCATATAGGCAGACGCGTAGCCCCTATCGAACTGCATACCTTCAACGGTGGTGAGTTCGGTTTTCATAGTCTTGCTTTCTTCAATGGTTATAACGCCGTCTTTACCAACTTTTTCCATTGCTTCAGAAATAAGTTCACCAACGGTGCTATCCCCTGCGGAAATTGACGCTACCTGACCAACTGCGTTCTTATCTTTAACAGGTTTAGAAATTCTTTTAAGTTCTTCAACAACCGTTTCAACCGCGCCGGAAATACCCTTCTTTAATATAATGGGGTTTGCGCCAGCCGCAACGTTTTTAAGACCTTCTTTAATCATTGCTTGCGCTAAAACTACAGCCGTAGTAGTACCGTCACCAGCGATATCGTTGGTTTTGGTAGAAACTTCTTTAACGAGTTGCGCGCCCATATTTTCAAAAGCGTCGTCAAGTTCAATTTCTTTTGCAATGGTAACGCCGTCGTTAGTGATAAGCGGTGCGCCGAATTTTCTATCTAATACTACGTTTCTGCCTTTAGGACCTAAAGTGATTTTTACGGTATCCGCAAGAACGTCAACGCCTGCTTGGAGCGCCTTTCTTGCTTCTTCACCGTGCTTTAACTGTTTAGCCATTTTTTTGCCTCCTTATTCTACAATCGCCAAAATGTCGCTTTGGCGAATAATGGTCAATTCTTTACCGTCAACTTTGAATTCGCTTCCGGCATATTTTGAATAGAGAATTTTATCCCCTACCTTAACTTGCATAACAACTTCTTTGCCGTCAATTACCCCGCCAGGACCAACTGCAACGATTTTAGCCATTTGTTGCTTTTCTTGTGATGCGGTGGGGAGTATAAAACCGCTTTGAGTTTTTTCTTCCATTTCTAAACTTTCGACTACCACTTTGTCGAACAAAGGTTTAACCTTCATAATTATTACCTCCAATCATTTTAGCACTCTCTTTGCTCAAGTGCTAACATTTATTATACACGCATAAATTTATTTGTCAATAGAATACGGCACGATAAATCAAATTTTTAAAATAATTTTTTTCTAACGTTAAACAAATTAAAATTTTTTAAGGAATAACTAATTATTTTGTCTAACGATATGTAACTTATTATAATAATATAACTAATTATAAATAAAAAAGGTCGGAAAAAATCCCGACCTTAATTTTTTAGTTTCATTTATTTTTTAGCGATTTCTTTAAGCGCTTCAATACTGTCAATTTCAGTATAACGCGTTTTCTTTTCAATAGCCTTTTCTTCAACCAGCGCATCAACTAATTTAAGCGCGTTCTTTAACCCCCTATCGCTCTTAACTTTAACGGTAAAAGGAACTTCAGCGTAAGATTTAACGTCAGATAAATTCTTTTGGAAATAAATCTTTTCGTCAAACTTATTAACGTCAAGCGCTAAATGAAGTTTCATAGTTTTACCACGAACGGTTATTTTAGCAACGAGTTCTCTACCCAAACGGTAAGAAACGCCTTTTGACGATACGCGGGGATTAATCTTTCTTAAAGACCTAAACTTATTATTCAAAACGTCATAATAAGACTGCGTCTTTTTATCAATAAAGAGCATTTTATGTGAGAAAGGTATGCGTTTAGCAACTTCCCTATCGTCTTCAGAATCTTCAACAGCGTTTTCTTCAACGGGTTCAGCAACAACAGGTTCTGCCGCTACAGCAACTTCTTCAACCTTTTCTTCAACTACTGGTTCTTCTTTTTCTTCTTTAACGGGTTCAACCGCTTCTTCTTTTGCACATTCAGCGGCAGGTTCTTCTACCGGCGCTGCTTCACAAGCGCAACATTCTTTATCTGAATTCATAACTTTGCTGATTTCAAGAACGATTACGCCTAACAAAAGCACTACGTCCAAACAAATCAATGCGATTAAAATAGGGCTCATAACTTTTTCTCCTTAAAGTTTAACAGTATTTTTTAGAATTATAGCACACGGTTAGCGGTATTGTCAATATTTATTTTAAAAATTATATAATAATTTCATCATTATTTTAAATTAAACACCGTTTCCGTTTGCCTTCTCGGTTCGCTAGTAACGTTTATACCGAGTTTTTTAAGCGTCATTGCGTCAACGTGTGAAAGTATTACGGACGAATGGAATTCCGACCCTTTAAGGTTAGAAAGTTGGTCAAGCGCGCGCTTTGCCGTTTTATCGGTTACCGCGCTTACCGCAAGCGATAATAAAATCTCGTCAGTATGTAATCTTGGGTTTACGCTACCCATGTGATTTACTTTCAACTTTTGAATTGGTTCTATAACTTTAGAATCTATAAGCAAAACTTCGTCGTCAAGATTAGCAAGCGCTTTAAGCGCGTTAAGTAACGTTGCCGCGCTAGACCCCATTAAATTGCCAGTTTTACCGGTAACTATCTCACCGTTTGGTAACTGCAACGCGCAACACGGGGAGCAGGTAAGCGCTTCTTTATCAAGCGCGTATTTAACTACGGCGCGGTCGTTTATAGTGATGTGCATTTTTTGCATAAGCACTTCTATTTTAGAAATAACTTCTTTGCCGATAACGCCCTTTCTTACGTCAAGTAACGCCGAGTAATAACGGCGGATAATTTCTTGTTTTGACGCTTTTTCCACAACGTCTTCATCAACGATACAATACCCCGCCATATTAACGCCCATATCCGTTGGTGATTTATAAGGCGATTCGCCTAATACTTTAGAAAGCATTGCCGAAAGCACGGGGAAAATTTCCACGTCTCTATTATAATTTACCGCCATTTGACCGTACGCTTCTAAATGGAACGGGTCAATCATATTCATATCGTTAAGGTCGGCAGTTGCGGCTTCATACGCAGCGTTTACGGGATGATTTAATGGCAAATTCCATACGGGGAAAGTTTCGTATTTAGCGTAACCCGCCTTAACACCGCGCTTGTTATCGTGATACAGTTGCGATAAACAAGTTGCCATCTTTCCGCTACCGGGCCCCGGCGCGGTAACCACAACCAAAGGTCTTGTAGTAACTACGTATTCGTTCTTGCCGTAACCTTCGTCACTAACGATTTTTTCTACTTCTGAAGGATACCCTTCTATCGGATAGTGGCGGTACACCTTAATACCGCGCATCTCTAATCTTTTTTGGAACGCTATAGCGCTAGTTTGATAGGTAAAGCGCGTAAGCACCACGCTACCGACGTAAAAACCTTTAGAAAGGAAAATATCAATAAGCCTTAAAACGTCAAGGTCGTAAGTAATACCAAGGTCGCTTCTTTGCTTATTTTTCTCTATATCGTTAGCGTTTATTACGATTAAAATTTCTGCTTGGTCTTTAAGTTGGGAAAGCATTTTAATCTTACTGTCAGGCTCAAAACCAGGTAGCACGCGTGAAGCGTGATAATCGTCAAAAAGTTTACCACCGAATTCTAAATACAGTTTATCACCGAACTTTTCCACCCGCCTTAAAATTTCAGCCGATTGCATCTCTAAATATTTAGCGTTGTCAAATCCTCGTTTTTCCATTGTCAATCAGGGTAAATTATTTAATCAGCCCAGCCTCCGTAAGTTTAGTAATAAACGCTTTAACGTCAGTTTTTGCAATTTCTTCTTCAACGTCATACTCTGCTAAAAGAGCGGCTAAAAGCGCGTCTTCATCACAGCCTTTAACGAGTTCTTTCCACAAAAAAGCGCCCGTTTCGTTAAGGTTAATAACGCCGTTAAAGTTCTTTACTGCATCCCCCACCGCAACAACAATATAATTGCCTGCAACTTCGCGTAAAATAAATCCGTCTTTTATCTTCATTTACTCTCTCCTTTTGACATTGTGTTATATGAAAGTTCTGCCGCTTCTTTAGATATGTTGCACCCTAAAGTGTAAATATCAACTTTCGACAGCATTTTATCTATTAAAGTTAAAAGTTTATCCATCAATTCAATTTCCGAAGGGCGTATAGTTTGATTTAATATGGTAATCAACATATCCGACGTATCGGCTTTTTTAATGACGTTTTCTTTTGCCTGATAAATTTTACAAATCGCTTTAATTTTTGCGCGCGTGTTAGTATCAAGGCGGTGCTTGCCGTTCCAAGGCGTGCCGTAAACGTAAAACTCCCCGTCAATATAACGGATAATGGGCTTATCATCGTTAATCATAACGGCTTGAGCCCCAAGCATTTCACGCCAAAGCCTTGTGTGCGTTGATTTACCCGTTCCGCTAGGCGCAGTAAAAAGATACGCGTTACCGTCAACCATTATTGCGCTACTATGAAAGATAATTCCGTCTGCATTTTTTAAAGTATAGTCGCAAAGTTTTCTAAAAAGCGCTAAACTTTCTAAATACGCTTCTGGAAATTCAGGCGCTAACGCCTTTTCTTTCATAATATCATCCATAGTAACTTCCGCGCTAAACGCAGGCTGTTCATCCCCAGCGTATTCATACCCCGCGCAGAGTTTAACGGTGTATTGATATATAAGTTTAGCGTCAAAAACCACGTCCGCTATTTTATATCTTGGCATAAAATCCCCTTATCCGCAAAAAGCCAGCCACTTTAACGGAAATAATCAAAATTCGTTTATTATTTTACCAAAGCCACGCCACTTTGTCAATATAAATTTGATTTTTATAATATTTTTATATATAATATTAAATATAAAATAATTTTAAGTATATTTTTAGCAAAGGCTTATGAAAAATTTTAATCGCTTTATAACGGCAATAATTTTAATAATATTATTATCTTTTACCTTCGCTTGCGCGCCAAAAGGTAGCGCGATTGATTTTTCATACTTTAATACTAATATACATATTGAAACTTACGGCAAGGTTATTTCAAATCAAGCGGAAACTAAATTGAGAAATATTTTTTCCGCGCTTGAAAGCGAATTTGATATTGATAATCAAAACTCGCTAACGTATAAGTTTAACTCTGCATCAATAGGTGAAAAATTTTCACTTACCGATAACGGAGTAAAAGTCGTTAAAGCCGCGCTTGACGGATACGTCTTTTCAGACGGATGTTACGACCCTTCAATTTACCCTTTAGTAAAACTTTGGCAGTTTTCACCAAATTACCCTGTTATTAACTTTTCCGTACCAAGTGAAAGCGATATTTTAAGCCAACTTGAGCGTGTGAATTTTTCATCAGTACTGCTTGACCAAACCGCCAAAACTCTAACAAAAACTAACGCAAACACTTTAATTGATTTTGGCGGAATAGTTAAAGGTTACGCTACAGATATGGCTTATGAAATTTTATCTTCTTTAGGCTATACCGACGGTTATATCAATATAGGCGGTAGCAGTTTAACTTTATTAAACGCCCCGTCTTTAGGGATAAGGCATCCCCGCCCAACCGAAAACATACCGAATATTATAACCGTCAACACTAAAAATAAAATAGGTTTATCCGTTTCAACCAGCGGTGATTATCAAAAGTATTACGTTAAAGACGGAATTTCATACTCTCACATAATAAATCCTTTTGACGGAAAGCCAAGCCAAACCGGAATTCAAAGCGTAACCATTTTAGGCGCTAACGGCGCGTTCTCTGATGCAATTACCACTGCTACCTGCCTAAAAGAATATTCGCCCGAAAATCATAGTAGTTCACCCCTAACGCTGTTTATTAAAAAAATCATAAACGCTTACCCCAACGCTTCGGTGTTTGCTGTATATGATAAAGGCAACCAAAAACGGATTATAACTAATGAAAAAGAGAGTGAAAGTTTCACTCTCCATGACCAAACTTATTCAATATATAACGTTTAATTTTACTTGAAAAAGCGTGGCAATTAGTGCGTCAGTAATAACAGATTGAATTAAATTTAATTTTATGTTATAATAAAGTCATCGATAAACAAGAATTTGTAAGGATAGAAAGTATGATTGTTTTAATAACGGGAGCATCGCACACAGGTAAAACCGTACTTGCTCAAAGGTTGCTCGAAAAATATAAATACCCATATTTCTCAATCGACCATCTTAAAATGGG
>JAFVOV010000103.1 GCA_017505675.1 Clostridia bacterium | reverse complement strand
GCCTATACCAGCAGCGTTAATTACTATTTTAGTTTTAATTATTTGCCCGTCCGAAGAAGTCAACGCATAACCACCGTCAATTTTTTCCACCGCGGACACATTAAATTCCGTCTTTAATTTAGCGCCGTTATCCATAGCGTTACCTATAGCGGCAATGGTTAATTTATAAGGGCAAACAATTCCACCCGTAGGTGCGTATAGAGCGCCAACAGCGTCGTCTGAAATATTAGGCTCTTTTTCTTGAAGTTCTTTTTTATCAATAATAACTAATCCGTCAACGCCGTTTATTTCACCCCTTTTCTTGAGTTCTTTAAGCGTTTCTAATTCCTTTTCAGAAAACGCAACGACGAGCGAGCCGTTATTTTTATACTCTACGCCAAGCGCTTTTGCAACGCTTTCCATCATCTTATTACCAAGCACGTTGAACTTTGCTTTTAGCGAACCTTCCGCCGCATCAAACCCCGCATGCACTATTCCGCTGTTAGCCCTTGACTGTCCCATAGCAACGTCACTTGCCTTTTCTAGCATTAAAACACTTAAATCGTATTCGGAAAGTTTTCTTAAAATCAACCCACCGACTACGCCACCGCCGATAACAACAACGTCAAACATAATTTTTTCCGTATTTCCCTTGATATTTTATTTTATTTATATTATAATAATTTTGAGCATTTTGGGCAAAACATATCGGCAAATTAAAATTTTTTGCTCAAAACTGCGCGTTTTAGCAATATTACGCGCTCAAAACTCGTTTAGGGAGCATATATAATGAAAGAACTGCAAGAAAAAGAACTGCTTAACGCTTTAAGCACCGATAAAATAGTTAAAGTTGAAGATTTAGCATCAATGCTTTCGGTAAGTCCTTCAACCGTTAGGCGTAAACTTACCGAACTTCAGTCAAGGGGGCTGTTAACTAGAGTTCGTGGCGGAGCGCAACTTAACGACGAAAAAAATTATTTCCCCAAATTTTCTTTCCGCTCACACATGAACAGTTTTGAAAAAAAGAAAATCGCCCTTTCGGCGATTAAACTTATCAAAAACGGAGACGTTATCTTTTTGGACGGCTCTACTTCTTCATTTTTTATAGCAGAATATCTTTCGGAATTTAAAAACATAAAAGTTTTTACTAACGGAATAGATACCTTATCACTTCTTGCAAAGTACGGAATTAACGGCTATTCTACCGGCGGACAAATTTCTGAAGAAAATCCGTCCGTTTTAATAGGGCATTACGCTGATGAAATGATTAAAAACGTAAAAGCAGACGTATCTTTTTTCTCTGCGCAAGCAATCGGAAAAGACGGTGAAATTTACGACTGTTTTGAACACGAAAACCCCTTGCGCCTTTCAATGATTAAAAATTCTGCAAAAAGCGTGTTCCTTTGCGACAGCACTAAATTCGGCAGAACCGCGCCGTTTAAATTGTGTTCTATTAACGACGTTGATTATATAGTAAGCGATAAAGCAGCCATAGATTACTTTGACGTACCCGTAAAAGCAAAATTTTTATACCTATAATATATGCGCGCATATATAATTTAACCTAGATAAATTAACACGTATGCGCACCCGTTAAATATAAAACGCCCACGGCAAATGCCGTGGGCGTATTTTAATCAATTTCTACAGTATCT
>JAFVOV010000102.1 GCA_017505675.1 Clostridia bacterium | reverse complement strand
GGGATGCGGCGTCAGCAACAGCGATAAATTCTATCACTGGGGAGGATTGCTTGCCTATATCGCAATCGACCATGCAGAGACAGACAGTAAATGATTACAAATTCTGTCTGTACTAGTGGCGGCGCTCGGTGGCGAATATGAATTTATCGGGCACGGCAAACTTATGGAAAGACCGAACGAAGAACTCTTTTCCGTTTTTGCGTTGCACGGCGTAAGCGCTAAAAAAGATAAAACCATTAAAGTTAAAGGTAAACTTACTTCGGGCGAATACCGTATACGCGGTGATATAAGTTCGCAGTACATATCAGGGCTTTTAATGGCGTTGCCTATTTTAGACGGGGATAGTGAAATAGTTTTAACAACACCGCTTTGTTCTGCTCCGTACGTGGATATAACGCTTGAAGTTTTGAGCGCGTTCGGCGTAAAAATTGATAAACTTGAAAACGGATATAAGGTTTACGGAAACCAAAAGTATTTTGGTGTTCTTGCGCCTGAAGGCGACTGGTCTAATATGGCGTTCTTCTTGGTACTTGGCGCTATTAACGGAAAGTTAAGCGTAACGGGTATGAATTTAAATAGCGTTCAGGGCGATAAAAAAATAATTGAAATATTAAAACTTGCGGGCGCGTCAGTAACTATTGAAAACGGAGTGATTACGGTTAAAGAAAGTAATTTAAAACCTTTCGTTTTCGACGCGGAAGACTGCCCCGATTTAGTGCCGATAACCGCGACGCTAGCAGCGTGCGCGTCAGGGAAGTCCGTTATTAACAGTATTGAGCGGCTAAAGATTAAAGAAAGCGATAGGGTTGAAAGTACCATTGCGTTACTTAAAGCCTTTAATATAAAAGCGGAAAGTGACGGGCATAGCCTTACGGTATACGGCGGAAACCCAAAGGCAGGCGAAGTTGATTCTTTTAACGACCACAGAATAGTTATGACCGCTGCGGTGCTTGCATCCGTTTGCGACGGCGAAAGTAAAATTATTAACGCTAAAGCGGTAAACAAGTCTTATCCGTCCTTCTTTAATGATTATAATTCAGTCGGAGGTAATGCTGATGAATTTTAACGACAAACAGTTTTCGGTTTTTCAAGGCAGAAAACTGAAAGTGGAAATTTACGGCGCGTCACACGCCCCAAAGATAGGTGTTAAGGTTGACGGGCTTGACGGCGAAACGATAGACCAAATTAAACTTCAAGAGTTTATGGAAAGGCGTAGGGCTAAAAAAGCGGCCTATTCAACTAAACGCCTTGAAGGTGATAAGGTAATTATTGAAAGCGGTTTTGACGGCGAAAAAATAAGCGGTAAATTTGAAGCGGCAATTTTTAACACCGAGCAGAGAAGCGCAGATTATAATAACGTGGTTAAAACCCCACGCCCAGCGCACGCGGATTTATTTGCGTGGAGCAAGTACGGCGACGGTTTTGATTATCGTGGCGGTGGAAAGTTTTCCGGCAGAATGACTGCGCCTATGTGTATTGCCGGTGGAATTTGCAAACAAGCGCTTGAGAAAAAAGGTATTAAAATAAACGCTTATATATCACAGATAGGCGCTGTTAAAGGTAAAAGTTATATTGATACCGATATTGAGAGCGTAGATTTTACCGCGTTAGATAAAAATTTCCCGTTGCTTGATGAAAGCGTTAAAGAAGAAATGACGGCAGAAATTGAGAGCGCAAGGTTAGAGGGCGATTCGGTTGGCGGAATTATTGAATGCGTTATAACGGGCGTACCCGTCGGCGCAGGGGAATATATGTTTGACAGTTTAGAGAGCGTAATTTCTCAACTAGTTTACGCAGTCCCTGCGGTTAAGGGGATTGAGTTTGGTAGCGGATTTATGCTTTCAGCAATGCGCGGTAGCAAGGCTAACGACGGCTTTTTTATTGACGATAGTGGCGCTATAAAAACGCTAACTAATAATAACGGCGGTATAAACGGCGGAATGGCAAACGGAATGCCTATAACTTTTAGGGTGGCAATTAAACCTACGCCGTCAATATCAATAGAGCAAAATACCGTAGATTTAACTGAAAAGAAAAACGTAAAACTTAAAATTGCAGGCAGGCACGATTCTTGCATAACGCCAAGGGCGGTTCCCGTTATTGAAGCGGTTTCCGCCATAGCAATTTACGACAGTTTATTATAAGG
The DNA here is from genome assembly GCA_017505675.1 of Clostridia bacterium. GTDB lineage: Bacteria > Bacillota > Clostridia > Christensenellales > Borkfalkiaceae > UBA1259. The sequence goes on along the minus strand of JAFVOV010000102.1, from coordinate 9,377 downwards.
AGAATTATTATGGACTTATCTGAAATCAGAAATCAATTAGACGTTATAGACGATAAGATTGCAGACCTTTACGGCGAAAGGATGAAGTTGGTTGCCAAGGTTAGCGAAGCCAAGAAAGCAAGCGGTAAAGCAGTAAACGACCCCGACAGGGAAAGAAAAATTTTACTGCGCGTAACCGACCGCGTTGAAGAAGATATGCAAGTTTACTTAAAACGCGTTTTTGAAACCGTTTTTGAAACGAGTAAAGCGTATCAAACAATGAACGCCGAATATCATTCGGAAATAGGTGAAAAAATTTCCGCGGCGCTACTTAAAGGTGATTTAAAGTTCCCTGCAAAAGCAAGGGTTGCCTGTCAAGGCGTTCAAGGCGCGTATTCCGGCATAGCGGCAGATAGGCTTTTTGAACTTGCAGATATTACTTACTTTAAGAATTTTGACGGAGTTTTTCAGGCGGTTGAAAAGGGGTTCTGCAAATACGGCGTTCTTCCTATTGAAAACAGTTCTGCTGGCTCTGTAAATCAAGTTTACGACCTTATGAAAGAACATAAGTTCTATATAGTAAAGAGCGTGCGCGTTCCTATTAACCACAACTTAATCGTAAATAAAGATACCGATATTAAAGACATAAAGGAAATTTATTCTCACGAACAAGCGCTTTCTCAATGCAAAAAATATCTTGAAAAATTCCCATTTGCAAAAATTACGGCTTGCCCGAATACTGCAGTTGCGGCTAAAACTTTATCTGAAAGCGGTAGGAAGGACGTTGCCGCAATATCTTCACGCGAGTGCGCGGAACTTTACGGACTTAAACTTTTAGAAACTAATATTCAAGATTCAGATAATAATTACACGCGCTTTATTTTGATAGCAAAGGAAATGGAGTTTTATGAAAACGCTAACAAAATAAGCATTATGACAACTCTTCCGCAAAACTCACCGGGTAGCCTTAATAAGTTGCTTGCAAAATTCAGTAATTTAGGCATAAACTTAACTAAACTAGAATCTCGCCCGATTGTTGGTAGCGGTTTTGAATTTATGTTCTATTTTGACTTTGAATGTGATATTAAAAATAAGGGCGTACAAAATCTTTTAGTTGAACTTGACGATTCAACTGAACAATTCGTATTCCTTGGCGCTTATAGGGAAAAGGTTTAATAATGGAAAAGTTCGGACTTATCGGCAAGACGTTAAAGCATAGTTATTCTAAAATCATTCACGGTGAACTTGGTAACTATGATTACGACCTTTACGAAATAGCGCCAGAAAATTTGAAAGAGTTCGTTTTAAGCGGAAAACTTAAAGGTTATAACGTAACCATACCTTATAAAAAAGATATAATACCTTATCTTGATGAAGTTGACGAGCGCGCTTTAAAGATAGGCGCAGTCAACACCGTAGTTGAAAAAGACGGCAAAAGATACGGGTTTAACACCGATTTTTTGGGTATGAAGTATATGTTATCCCGCGCGGGTATAACCTTAAAAGATAAGGTGGTTATGCTACTCGGTAGCGGCGGAACGTCAAACACGGCAAACGCCGTTGTTTTAAGCGACGGCGCAAAAGAAGTTATAAAAGTATCACGCACGGGCGAAGTAAATTATCAAAACTGTTTTGAACGAAAAGACGTTGAAGTTATAATAAACACTACCCCCGTGGGAATGTTTCCAAATAATTACGAGTCACCGTTATCAATAAGCGGTTTCCCAAACCTAATAGGCGTGGCGGACGTTATTTATAACCCAAATTTAACCGCTTTAACCGCTCAGGCAAAAGAGCGCGGAATAAAATACGCTAACGGACTTCCTATGTTGGTTGCGCAGGCAAAGTATGCAATGGAACTGTTTTTAGATAAAACGGTTTCCGATAGCGTTATTGAAAAGGTTTTATCTAAACTTGAAAAAGAAACTTTAAATATTGTTTTAATCGGTATGCCCGGTTCTGGGAAAACTACCGTAGGTAAGGCTTTAGCGGAACTTTTGGGCAGGGAATTTATTGACACAGACCTTGAAATAGAAAAAAGAGAAAACAGGGATATCCCTTTGATTTTTAAGGAAAACGGTGAAGAATATTTCCGAGCGGCAGAGAGCGCCGTTCTAAAAGAAGTTGGCTTAATGACGGGCAAAGTTATAGCAACGGGCGGCGGAGTTATTAAAAATAAAGATAATTATTTCCCGCTTAAAAGTAACGGTGTGATTTTTTGGATTAAACGTGATTTAAGCGCGTTGCCCACGGACGGCAGACCGTTATCTAAAGACGTTGAAACGCTAAAAAAACTTTTTGATGAAAGGAAAGACCTTTACGCGTTTTTTGCTGACGAAATAATTGAAAACGATACTGATATTGAAAAAGTCGTTAAGGAGATAACTGATAAGTTATGAAAATTTTGGTTATAAACGGACCTAATTTAAATATGCTTGGTATCCGTGAAAAAAACATTTACGGCGATAAAGATTATAAGGCGCTTATTTCTTTTATAAAAAAGAGCGCTAAAGAAAAAGGCGTTAAGGTAAAATGCTATCAGTCGAATTATGAAGGCGCAATAGTTACCGAGATTCAGCGCGCTTATAAAAAATTTGACGGCGTAGTTATTAACCCCGGCGCTTACACGCACACTAGCGTAGCAATTTTGGACGCGTTAAAAGCAGTCAATATCCCCACCGTAGAAGTGCATATTTCCGCCGTCAACGAAAGGGAAGATTTCCGCCAAATTTCTTACGTTGGTAAATTTGCGTTTAAGACCATAACGGGCAAAGGTTTTGACGGCTATATTGAAGGCATAGACGAAATTATAGGAAGGTGCAAAAATGATTAAATATACTTTTGAAGTTGAAGGAATGATGTGCGGTATGTGCGAAACGCACGTGAACGACGTTGTTAGAAAGACAGCAAACGTTAAAAAAGTTACTTCGTCACACTCTAAAAACGTTACGGAAGTTATTTCGGAAACGGAACTTGATGTTGATGCTATAAAAGCCGCTATATCCGGTCAAGGCTATAACGTTAAAGCGGTAAAAAAAGAACCTTACGAGAAAAAAGGTTTGTTTGGAATTTTTAAAAAGTAATATGAACGTTGCAATTATTTTAAAAGCGCCCACCTTTACCGATACGGTTAAAGAAACGGACGTAATATACGCGGACGCGGGTTATAAATTTTCTGAAAAAATAGGCAAAAAAAACGTTCTTGCCGTAGTCGGTGATTTTGATAGTTTAGGGAAAGCGCCTGACGGTGAAAAAATTATCGGGCTGAACGTGGAAAAAAATTATACCGACGGCGAGCGCGCTATTCGCTACGCAAAAGAACTCGGCGCAAAAGAAGTTGCGATATACGGTGCGTACGGCGGTAAAATCGAGCACGTTTTGGGGAACATTGCCTTGCTTAAAATCGCAAGCGATATAGGCTTAAAAGCCAAGATTAAAAACGGTAACACCGTAACCGAATTATTTAACGGAAAAAGAGCGTTTAGCGTAAAAGAGAATAGTACCTTATCTTTAATACCGTACGGCGGTAAATGTGAATTTAAGTCAAGTAGCGGGCTTTATTATCCGTTAGAGAACTTAACGCTTACCCCAGCCGACACGCGTGGGATAAGCAACAAAACGATAAGTAACGAAGTGGCGCTTGAAATCATTTCTGGCGAAGCGTTAATAATTTACGAAGAATAAATAAAACCCCGCGTAAAGCAGTTGCTTTACGCGGGGTTTCTTTTGGGATTTATTTATTGTTTGTTAAGTTCTTTAACGAACGCTTTTGATGAAAAGACTATAACGCCTATTACTAAAACTATAGCAATATCTATAAACACGAAACTGTTGTATCCAAGGCTATATAACCAAGAATCTAAATCACCTGCGTAAGTTGATGCAAACGCAAATACGCCCGATAAAACGTGAGATATAAATCTTGCAACGCTAGCAACTATACCGCCGAGTAAAAAACCTATTTGCGGAAGATTTTTAAAGTTGTTTGCAAAAATACCGGTTAGCCCTATGGTCGCAAACGCTATCGGGTAATCTAATAAAAATTGAGCAGGGTGAATAATCCACGGGTCTTGTATTGCTTGAAGTACCCCGTAAATAAAGCATACGAAAACGCCTTTTTTAGTGCCGTAAATATAAGAAAATATCATTATCGGTAAAAGCGAGCAAAGGGTAATAGAACCGCCTTGTGGCATTTCCCAAAGTTTAATATAAGAAAGCCCGAAACTCATTGCAACGGTAATGCCTGCCATTGCTATACAGCGAGTATCGAAAGGCTTTTCGCTTTTATCAAGTATAAACGCAAGCGCAACCAGCGTTATTACTAAAAGCGCAGATGCTATGTATAAAACGGGTTGATTTAAAGTTTCATACCAGTCTTTTACCGTTTCAAAATAAATTGCCATTAAAACGCCCGTTACGATAAGCGCTATAAGGTCAATCGTTCCGAAAATGGTAAGGCACTTTTTTGTAACGGATTTTACTTTTTCAGGCGTGGCTTTTTTAGCAAGAATTACCGTTACTATTGCCGTTGCAAGAAGAAGTAAAAGTAAGCACGCGATAGGAATTAAAACGTGCGTTGCTACTGCAAGGGTATCTAACCCGTTTTCATCCGCGTACGCTTGGCTGTATTTTTTTGCTATTTCTAAAATTAAACTTATTAAGCCTAAAATTAGAAGAAAAACAAACAGCCCGAAAAGCGCGTATTTTGCGAATTTTGGGAACGCGTCTTTTTTGAGTAAAAAGACAAGCAAGCCTGCAATGATAACCGCGCCAACAGCGCCGATTGCAAGCCATTTTGCTATCGGTTCAAAAACTTCAATAGCAAAGGGGGTTAAAAGGTTTAACATAATGCCTCCTTTATTCGCTACACGCCGTAAAAGAAAACGCACCCGATTTCGGGTGCGTTAAAATCTAACGTTATAATTTGCATTTCCTTCAAGAACTACCTTGCGGATTCAAATGGTATAATCTCAGCCTTGCGGCACCCATAGCGAATATTCAAAAAAATTTTTATTAGCCACATAATAACACTTTTATTTTATTGCGTCAAGCAAAATTATATGGTAAAATGTAAATCCACCTAAAATTTTGGGTAAAAAGAATTTTGTATAAGGGGTAAGTTATGTATAAGTTTTTTGCATTCTTAAACAGAATGAAGTATATTAAGCGCTGGAGTCTTATGCGCTCGGTGCGTGAAGAAAATATTATGGAGCATAGCCAACAGGTTGCCGTTATCGCGCACGCGCTTGCACTTTTAAACAATAAAATATTCGGTGGCTCGGTTGACGTTAATAGCGTGGTGCTACTTGCGCAGTATCACGAAGTTGGCGAAGTTATAACTGGCGATTTGCCAACGCCTATTAAATATTTTAATCCTGAAATTAAATCTGCGTATAAAGATTTAGAAAAGGGGGCAAGCGAAAGGTTGTTAAATATGTTGCCCGAAACGCTTAAAGGTGAATACGAGCGTTATATTTTGCCAGACGAAAATAGCGAAGAATATAAACTTGTAAAATGCGCGGATAGGCTTGCGGCGTACTTAAAGTGCGTTGAAGAAGTAAAAGCAGGCAATTCGGAATTTAAAAAGGCAAAAACTTCAATCGGAAACGAACTTAAAGCCTTAAAACGCCCCGAAGTAGACTATTATTTAAAAGAATTCGCGCCCGCGTACGACTTATCTTTAGACGAACTGGACTAGCATTTGTGCAATTTATACATAATAAATAAGATATTTTATTGATATTGCCTATTGTAAAAAAGGCGCAAAAGTAGTAAAATATAATAGTAAAAACTATAAAACCCGAAAAAAATCGGGTTCGGAGGAAAATTATGTCAAGTTTGAACTTAAAAAACATCTATAAGGTTTATCCGTCTGGCGTTACCGCTGTTACGGACTTTAACCTTGACATCGAAGACAAAGAATTTATCGTATTCGTAGGACCTTCTGGTTGCGGTAAATCAACCACTCTTCGTATGATTGCTGGTCTTGAAGAAATTTCATCTGGCGAACTTTACATTGATGGCGTTCTCGTAAACAACCGCGCACCTAAAGATAGGGATATCGCGATGGTTTTCCAGAACTACGCATTGTATCCGCACATGACCGTTTACGATAACATGGCGTTCGGTCTTAAACTTCGTAAGATGCCCAAGCCCCAAATCGACCAAAGGGTTAAAGAAGCAGCAAGAATTCTCGGTATTGAAATGTATCTTTCTAGAAAGCCGAAGGCTCTTTCTGGTGGTCAAAGGCAACGTGTTGCTTTAGGTCGTGCTATCGTTCGTGAACCTAAAGTATTCCTTCTTGACGAACCGCTCTCTAACTTGGACGCAAAACTTCGTTCACAAATGAGAACTGAAATCACCAAACTTCACAACAGACTTGCAACTACCTTTATTTACGTTACTCACGACCAAGTTGAAGCAATGACCATGGGTACTCGTATCGTAGTTATGAAAGACGGCTTTATGCAACAAGTTGATACTCCTATCAACCTTTATGATTATCCGATTAATCAATTCGTTGCTGGCTTTATCGGAACTCCTCAAATGAACTTCTTTACTGGTAAACTCACTGGAACCAAAACCAAGGTTTACGTTGAATTTGGTATGGATAAAATCCTTCTTCCTAAAGAAAAGGTAAACTTAATCGTAAATCTCGATAAGTATCTTAACACCGATAAAGAAATCGTTTTCGGTATCCGTCCTGAAGACTTCCATGATGAAGAAGCATGGGTTAACGACGCTAAAAAACAAACTATCGAAGTTAAAGTTGACGTTGTTGAAGCGCTCGGTTCTGAAACCTTACTTTACTGCAAGACTAGGTCTGAAGTTGCTCCCGACGACGGCGAAACCATTAAGAGTATCGTTGACGACGTAAGCAACCTTACTGCAAAAGTTGACTCTCGTTCTGTAACCAAAGCAGGCGATACCGTTAAGATTGCTATCGACGTTGACCACTGCCATATCTTTGATAAAGATACTGAAGTTACCATTCTTGCTCGTAGCGAAGAAAACAAGGCTGATATAGAAGCATTACAAGCAAAACGCGAAGAAGAAGCGGCTGCAAAAGCGGCTGAAGAAGCGGCTAAACTTGCTGAACAAGAAGCAAAGGCAGCAGCAGAAGCTGAAAAACAACGCCTTAAAATGGAAAAGAAATTAGCAAAGAAGAATAAGCAAGCGGCTGACGCGCCCGTTGAAGAAGCGGCTACCGAAGAAGCACCTGCTGAAGAAACTAAAGAAGACTAATTTCTCTATTTAATTTCTTAAAAAACTTGAAAGCCGAACCAAAAGGTTCGGCTTTTTCGTTGACATAAATTTGCTTTTTTATTATACTTTAGTTAATCTAATAAAAGGAAGATAGATAATATGAGTGTCGATTCTTTAGACGAATCGTTATTAACGGAAAAAAATCGCGTCAAGAGTGCAAAAATTTTAATCTGGGCGTGTTTTTTTATGTACGTTTTAATGATGGGTTCTAAAAACGTTTTTACGGCAGAATTAGTTACGCTACAAGGTGTTTTCGGCACGAGCAAGGCGGAAACTAGCCTTGCAATGACCTATTATTTTATAACTTACGCGGCTGGGCAAATTATCCTTTCTTCATTTATGGGCAAAATAAACTTGCGCGTTTATTTGATAGTTACGGGGGGGCTTTCTGCTATAATTACCGTTTTATTAGGGCTTATAAATAAAATTGAAATTGCTTACGTATTGTGTGGTGTCAACGGTGTTTTTCAAGCGGGCATATTTTCAGGGTGTATGGCGCTTTTAAGTAAATATTTGCCTGTTAAAATGTTGCCTTTTGCTAATACTATTATGACCATAGGGACGGCGATTTGGGGCGTAATCTCTTACGGATTGCCCGTATTCTTCGTTGGACAAGGGCTTTGGAACGCTCCGTTTATAATACTTGGCGCGTTGTTTTTTATTTCGGTAATATTTTTTGCTTACGCAGCGATAAGAATGAAAAAATTTCCGCCCGCGTTTATTGCAGATAGGGCTGAAGACGTGCCGCAAAAACCTATAGATGAAAAACCTTTTGTTGAATTAAAAACTAAAAGCAACAAGGTTATATTTTGGGTGCTTGCAATTTTAGAATCGTTTATAATGAATATACCTTACTATATAGTAAACAGTTGGATACCTGATATGATGAACGCTGTGTTTAATATGTCGGAAGAATATTCAATTTTAATAACGCTTTTAGTTCCGTTAGTTTCAGGGATATGTTCAATTTTGGTAATAAACTTATGTGAAAAAAGTAAAAATCTAGTAAACGTTGCGCTATTGTTTACGATTATTTCGCTTTTAACAGTTTTACCTATGACGTTTATTTTCAAATTTAATATAATAATATCTATTTCGCTTTTAACCATTTCTATTGCTTTTTGCACGGGCGCTAAAAACGTGTTTTTAAGCGTAATGGCGTTTAAGATGCGTACGCAAGTTGATTCCGGCAGTTATCTTGCGGCAATGAACGGCGTAGGCGCGGTTATTGCTGATGTTGTGCCACCTATTGCGGGGGAATTTATAGATTCTTTTAACGGAATATCCGGGTACGGCAATTCTTATTTATTGGCGGCAGGCATAACCTTATTAGGCGCGATAGTTATGATTGTGTTTAATCTTAAATTTAAATCTAATAAAAAAGGCTTTGGCGCAAACTCTAACTGATTTGTGGCGGAAAAATACTAATCAGTTATTTTTGTGACATAACTTAAAAAAGTAAATTATCAGGAGAATAAAATGGAAATTTCAAAAGATATTTTATACGTTGGTGTAAACGACCATAAGGTTGATTTATTTGAAGGTCAATACGTTGTTCCGAACGGTATGGCGTATAATTCTTACGTTATTTTAGATGATAAAATTGCCGTTATGGATACGGTTGATGCAAATTTTACTGAAGAATGGCTTAATAATTTAAAAGGTGCGTTAAACGGAAGAACGCCGGACTTTTTGGTCGTTCAACATATGGAACCAGACCACTCTGCAAATATAATGAATTTTGTAAGCGTTTATCCGCAAGCGAAAATCGTTTCGTCTTCAAGGGCTTTCGTTATGATGAAAAACTTTTTCGGAACGGATTTTATAGATAAACAAGTTGTGGTAGGCGAAGGCGATACGCTATCTTTAGGTAAGCACGAACTAACTTTCGTTACCGCGCCTATGGTGCATTGGCCTGAAGTTATTATGACTTATGAAAAAATGGAAAAAGTTTTATTTTCCGCTGATGCGTTCGGTAAGTTCGGCGCTCTTGATGCGGACGAGGACTGGGCGTGCGAAGCAAGAAGGTATTATATAGGCATAGTCGGAAAGTACGGCGCGCAAGTGCAAGCCTTGCTAAAAAAACTTAACGGTGTGGAGGTATCGGCAATCTGTCCGCTCCACGGACCTAT
>JAFVOV010000101.1 GCA_017505675.1 Clostridia bacterium | reverse complement strand
TAATGAACTTCCCGTTAATATAGAAAAAACTGCTAATACAATTAAAGGTTTGGGCGTTGATATTATCGGGCTTAACGAAGTTTACGATAAAGGTGAAATAGATTGCTATAATTTACAAACAGATAAACTTGCAAGTAAATCAGATATGCCATATTACGTATTCGGAGAAGGAACAAGTTTTTCTTGGGGCGCTACAATAGGCAACGCCGTTCTTTCAAAATATCCTATAAAAGCCGTTAAAATTTATCCTGTTCCAACAATACCTGCGGAAAAGAGAGCTCCTTTAGATAAAGGCTGGTATGAAGATAGGGTTATAGTTAAAGTAACCGTTGATGTGGGTAAAGAAATTGATATTATAAGCACGCACTTCGGGCTAAACAAAAGTGAACAAATTATAATGGTTGATAAATTAGTTGATATAATTGACGCTGAAAATAAACCGTGCGTATTGCTAGGCGACTTTAACGTTACGCCGGAAAATGAAATTTTAACACCTATCTACAATAGAATGTTAAACGTGGCGGAAAGCGTGGGTAAAAAGAATGAATTTACTTATTCATCATTAAATCCACAAAAGACTATAGATTATATATTTGTTTCAAAACATTTTAAAGTTAATTCTTTTACGGTTAAAAATTTGGTTATGTCAGACCATTATCCCGTTATAGCAGAAACGGAATTATGATAACGGAATTTAACGTTTTACACTTTAAATATAACGTTTTATTCTGTAACGCTTTTTGTATACTTGCCAAAGAAAATTTGATGTGATATACTTTTAAAATCAGTAAGTAATTTATAAGGAGTTTACTATGGACGACCAGACTAAACCTAAAAAATTTGACTACAAATGGATTATCGTAGCGCTATGTTTTTTAATGGTGTTTACTTGTTTAGGTTTTTGCAGTTCAACAAATAGCCTTTTTGTTAAACCCGTAACTGAAAATCTCGGTATAGAGCGTAGCGCTTATTCTATTAAGGATAGTTGCAGATACGTTGCTACTGCGGTTATAAACATATTTTTCGGAAGTTTAGTTGCGCGTTTCGGCTCTAAAAAACTTATAGCGGCAGGCTTTTTATGTTTGATAGGCTCTATGGTTTTATTCGCCGTTGCAACTAACGTTTGGGTGCTTTACGCAGGCGGTTTGTTGCTCGGTATCGGTCTTGCTTGGACAACAACTACTATGGTCGGTTACGTCGTAAATAAATGGAGCAGAGAAAATAGGGGAACAATTATGGGCGCAATACTCGCTGCTAACGGGCTTGGCGGTGCGCTTGCAACACAGGTGGTAACGCCTGTAATCGGAAGTGACGGCGGATATAGGCACGCTTATTTTTTAATTGCAGCGGTGCTTTTAGCGGTTGGCGTTATAGTAGTTATATTTTTTAAGGATAGACCTAAAACTATTAACGATTTGGCAGTAGCGCCATCAAAAAAGAAGTCAAGGGGTCAGGTTTGGGTAGGAATTGAACTTTCCAAAGCCACCAAAAAAGCGTATTTCTACGGCGCGCTCGTATGCGTGTTTTTAACGGGACTCGTTTTACAAGGCATAACCGGCGTTGCCGCGGCGCACATGGGCGACGTGGGGTTGAATTCTCAATACATAGCAACCGTGTTAAGCGTTCACTCTATATTTTTAGCGGTGTTTAAGTTCGCAACAGGGTTTATTTATGATAAATTTGGTTTAAGGGTAACCGTTAGCATTTGTTCGGTTACGGCAGTTGCAGTTATGGTGATGCTTGCGCTTGTATCAAACACTACGTTCGGAATGATTTTAGCAATGGTTTACGGTGTGTTTGCTTCGTTAGCGCTTCCGCTTGAAACAATAATGTTGCCCATATATGCAAGTGACTTGTTTGGCGAAAAATCATTTAATAAGATTTTGGGCATAATGGTTTCCGTCAATACTGCAGGTTACGCGCTTGGTGGACCCGTTCTAAATCTTTGCTATGATTTTATGGGTAGTTATAAAACGGCTCTAATAGCGTTTGCTTGCGTAATGCTCGTGGTTGTGATAGGTTTACAAATAGTAATAACCATTGCTAACCGCCAAAGAAAAATAATCTGCGCGGCTGAATAATTAAAAAATGAACAACCTTCGGTATAAGATTTGTTAAATATTGCACCTGCTTTACTTTAAAGCAGGTGTTTTTTATTGTTCCGTATTATTTTTATTAAAATATACATACTTATATTGAATAATTATGAAAAGCGCGCTTAAAATAAAAAAGTTAATAAAGGTATTATCATTAACTCTTGCTTTGGTTTTTTGTTTAATAGAAAGTGGGGTGGCTATTCCGCGCATTGTAGGGGCAATGCCTTTTTACGATTTAAAACCAAAAGAGATAGTTTTGCGGGCGGAATTTTCCACTAATTACGCATCTTCAACTGACGAAAGAAAGTCAAATATAAAACTTGCCGCAAGCGCTTTAAACAACGCTTTTATTGACGTTGGCGGGGAACTTTCATTTAACGCTATAGTCGGGGAGCGTACGGTTACAAGGGGTTATAAAAGCGCTAAAATAATCGTAAACGGGGAATTTATTGAAGGCGTTGGCGGTGGAGTTTGCCAAGTTTCAACAACGTTATATAACGCCGCGCTACTTGCAGGGCTAAAAATTACAGAGTATCACGCGCACAGTTTGCCTGTCAGTTACGTTGCGCGTTCTTTTGATGCAATGGTTAATTCGGGTTCTGCGGATTTAAAGTTTATAAATAATACGGATAACCCTATATATTTAAAAACTTACGCTAATGGTGAAATACTTCGAATTGAAGTTTACGGTCAGCCTTTAGAACTGACTTTTGAGAGAAAAAGCGTTACGATAGAAGAAATCCCTGCGCCGGAATATGATGAAATTTATGATGATAACGGAGATTACCCCGAACTTTATGAAGGCGAAAGATTGTTTGTTAAATACGGTAGGGCAGGCTACAAAAGCGAAGGATATTTGATTGCCGTTAAAAACGGTAAAACGGTAAAAATAAGAAAAATTCGCTCTGATTATTATAAGCCTGTAAAAGGGCTGATAGTTCACGGTAGAGCCGTGCGCTTAAATGATATTGATAATGAAATTTGCGCGGAAGATATTTGATTTTTTATATTCAATTAGAATTTTTAAGGAAAAATTTTGAAAATCCTTAAAACCCTTTGACAAATAGTAATTTTTATGATAACATATCGTAGATGCTGAAATTTAGCCGTACTTAAATTTTATGCGAAAAATTAAATAATTCGGCGATAAGGAGAAATACCCAAGAGGCCGAAGGGGCTCCCCTGCTAAGGGAGTAGTACGTGTAAGCGTAGCGAGGGTTCAAATCCCTCTTTCTCCGCCAAAATCACATAATCCGAACCCTTATGTAACAAGAAAGTTCGTTGCGTTAGTTATCGGATTGTAACAGAAAAAGACAAGGATTTTACTCCTTGTCTTTTTTATTTTTAATTTTATCGTATATCTTCCGAACCGCCGCCGTCAAAGCCAAACACAACGGCACAAAGGGAGTGAATGGAGCGAGCCAGAACGCCCAGCAAGCC
>JAFVOV010000100.1 GCA_017505675.1 Clostridia bacterium | reverse complement strand
TAGTAGTAAAGCCTGAAACCGTTTCAAAAACCGCGTCAATATAATTAGGGATTTCCCCGCTTATAACGAAAGGAACTGCGCCTATTAAAGACATTATTATCCACGCAAGCGCAACGGTAACGAACCCTTCTTTTACGTACATAACGTTATCGGTTTTTTTCAAAAAAGATAACGGCGCGCCCACCGCAATAAGCGCAAGTATAGGCACTAAAAAGGATACGAAAGTATTTTCGCCGTATATAAAACCTACCAGCATCGGGAAAAGAAGAAGCACCGCCTCTATTAAAAGAACTTTACCCAAAATGCTTAACACCATTTTGTAATTCATACTATCTTAAAATCTGCCCTAATTGAGTAATCTGGCTTACCGCCGTGACGACTATTACTTTATCCCCTACAAGAAGTTTACTGTTACCATCAGGAAGAATATATTCGCGCCCGCGAACGATTCCGCCTATCAAAATGTTTCTTTTAAGCCCTAAATCTTTAAGCGGAACGCCTATTCCGCCGAAATCTTTTTCAACGTTAAATTCAAGCGCTTCAACCTTATCGTGCAACTTATACAGGGTGTTTATTCCAGAGCCTGAATCTGCTTGATGCGCGCGCACGAAACGTATAATGTGGTTAGCGATAACCGTTCTAGGCGAAACAACGGTATCAAGTCCGAACATTTTAACCATATCAAAAATTGAAGGTTTATCAACTTTTGAAATAACTTTTGAAACACCTTCTTGCTTTGCAAAAAGTGAAACTATTACGTTTTCTTCATCCATACCCGTTAAGGCAACGAAAGCGTCACTCCCCTTTAAACCTTCTTCAGCAAGAAGTTCTTGTTCCGTTCCATCACCTAAAATAACGGTTGCTTTCGGTAAATCTTCCGCAAGTTCAGAAGTTCTAACTTTATCGTTTTCAATAATTTTTACGCTGACGTTTGCATCAATGAGTCTTTGCGCAAGATAATACGCAATTTTGCCACCGCCTATAATCATAACCGTTTTCGCGCGCGGTTTAAATATCTTTAGCCTTTTGGTAAAACTTGCAATTTCTGTTTCGGTAGCAATTATGTGAATATTATCGCCACGTTCAATAATAAAATCACCGCGCGGTATAAACGCTTCTTCACCGCGATATACTATAGCGATTAGGAACTTATTATCGTATTCCGCAGAAATATCTTTTACAGACTTACCTATAAGCGGATTGCCGTCTTCAATACGGAACTCAACCATATTGACCATACCGCCTGCAAAATTTTCCACGTTAAGCGCTGAAGGGAACTTTAAAACTTCAGAAATTTCCGCCGCCGTTCTAAATTCTGGATTAAAGAAAAAGTCAAGCCCCAACACTTCACGCATATTTTCCATTTCCTTAAAATACTCTGGGTCGCGAACGCGCGCAATAGTGCGCTTTGCGCCAAGTTTTTTACCCAAAACACAGCACAAAATATTCGCTTCGTCACGCGTGGTGCAAGCGATTAAAAAATCGGCTTTCTGCACGCCTGCGTCAAGCAGAACGCTACGTTCTAGCCCGCCACCGACTACGCCTTTAACGTCAAAGCGGTTTACAATGTCAGACACTAGCGCAGAGTTTACGTCCACCACGACGATATCGTGGTTTTCTTTGACAAAACTTTCAACTAGCGTGCTACCGACCTTGCCCATCCCTATTATAACTAAATTCATAACCACCTCTTAAAATAAAGCCTAATTTAGACTAATATTTTAGTATGCCGTTTATTATTATATCAAATTTTATTTTTAAACACAAATATATTTTATAGCCCTTTAATCAGTCAAATAAAAAGTGCAAGTGGAAAGTTTTTTGCGTTTAAGTTTTAATTCTTTTCCGCTATCGGTAATATACTTAAAACCGTCTTCGTATGCGCAGTTATTGCAACTTGAATTTATATGCGCTTTTATAGGGCAATGGCGCAACGTCATATACGGATAATCATCCCTACTTGAAATATCACTTTCCGCTGTTATTATCGGCAAAGAAAATTCTTCGGCTGCGCACTTATTGTATACGTTAAGCCCCGCACCTATAACTACGTTACTTGATAGCGTAAGCGCGTAATAGTTGTTTGCAATTATTCCTACGCCCGATTTATCAATAATATTTTTTAACAATTCAATATCTTCTTTAAGCGCAAAATTAGGGGTATCTAAATACGCCTTTTTATTTTGCGTTTCGCATTTATTTTTAAAGCGCAAAACGTCTTCTAATATATATTCTTCAGGTGAATAAATTACGTTTTTTCCCGTAAAACTTTCATCTACGGATTTAACCGTTTGAAAGTCCGTAAATTTAATCACGGAATAACTATTTTTTATTTTTTTAACGCCTAAATCGCGCTTATATTTTTCAGTATACGCGCGATAAATTTCAGAAAAAACGTTGCGCCGAAACTCGTTAAAATCTTTCTTTAGAATAAACACTTCATCAAGTTTTTGAACGCAAATTTTAGCGCCAAAGAATTCACTTTTTGCAAAATTTTCTTTAATTTCTTGCTCGGTTATAGGCTTGTTTTTCGCCTTTTCACAAACGCATCCTAAAACCGTTACTTCAATATCGTCAACACTACTTACTGCGCGTATAGGCGCGCCGTCTATAGCAAAAATATTTATATCAACTCTCTTTTTTGGCGTTAATTTTTGCGCCCAAGTTTCTTTATCAAAATCGGCTATTAAGCGCGCTTGGTCGCCCACGGATAAATTATGCGTGGTGGTTAAACGATATAAACCTTTTTTAACTTCAACCAAATCAAAAGCAGTAAGCGTTGTTTTTTCCACACCGCCACTAAAAATCTTAAAAGTAGATTTAGGTTTAAGTTCACGCGTAGAAGATAAAAACACTTCGTTAAATTTTTTGCCGTATTTAACCTTTTCTATTCTGCCCGCCAAAATACCGATATGCCCTTGAATTTCCGATATAATTTTTCCGTTGCCGTTAAAATAGCCTTCGGTATACGTTCTATTAAAACCGAGTTCAAGATCTTCCTTTTCAACCGTTTTTCCGTTAAGCGCGTTATAATATGCTTTAGTTGCGGCGGCAACGTAATAAGGTCGCCTTGCCCTGCCTTCAATTTTTATAACGTCAACCCCAGCAGACTTCAAATCAGAAAGCCTACCTAGCATATTAAAATCTTTAGCGCTTAAAAGATATCCTTTTTTATAAATTTTACCGCCCTTAACAAGCGTATAAGGCAGTCTACAAGGTTGTTTACACCTACCCCTATTTCCACTTGCGCCGTAAAGGTAAGAACTTAAATAACAGTTTCCCGAAAAAGAAACGCAAAGCGCGCCCTGCGCAAAATATTCAATTTCAATATCAGTATTATCTTTTATGCGTTTAATTTCCGAAAGCGGAGTTTCGCGAGATAAAACCACACGCTTAAACCCGTATTTTTCTATCGCCTTAACGCCTTCTAAATTATGCACCCCCATCTGCGTGCTTGCGTGTAATTCAATTTCCGGGTAGTTTGTTGAAAGCAATTTTATAAGCCCTAAATCTTGAACGATAAGCGCGTCAACACCTGCGTTATAAGCAGTTACTGCAACTTTTAACGCATCTTCAAGTTCACAATCAGAAAATAATATATTTATAGCCAAAGCGACTTTTACGCCAAATAAATGCGCAAAAGAAACGGCTTCTTCTAAATTTTCCAAATTAAAGCCGTCAATATTATTTCGCGCGTTAAATTCATTTACGCCAAGATAAACTTCCTCTGCGCCGTTATATATAGCCGCTTTTAAACTTTCAATATTACCTACGGGGGATAAAATCTTCATAGATATATTGTAACACATTTTTCTTTAGGATTAAATCTTTTTTAACGCAAAAATTAAAAAAAGGTTTATCCGATATAGATAAACCTTTTTTCTATTTTTTTAATTATTTAGTAAAATCTTCAATAGCGCCTTCCGTTCCGTAATAAACCCACTTGCCGTCAGAATCGTGGTCGTGCGTGTCTGCAAAGTCAGAAGCCGATTCTTTACTATCAAATAAAAGAGCGGTAATGGTTTCAGTAATCTTCGTTGCGACAATTCCGCCGATTAAACCTTCAACGTCTTCATCCGTTTGATAACCTATTACGATATACCCAGCATCTTCCATCTTTTCCTTCGCGGCGTCAACGTCTTTAGGCGTACATGCAGCCATAAAAGCCATGGTAACGACCAAAAGCAAAGCGGTAACTGTAGTAAGAATTTTTTTCATAATACTTTAATCCTCCAAAAAACTTTTATTGATAATATTATATAATTAAACTTAAAAATTGTCAATGTTTATTTGATAATTTTATGATTTTTAAATTGTATATAAGCAAAACAAATACCGATTAAAAGAAAATTTATTACAAAAATAAAATTTTTTATTATTAGAATAATTGCTAAAATATTTTTTATTTGTTACAATATTACCGATATATTTAAATACTATAAAGAGGTAATTTTTATGAAAAAACTTTACGCAGGTAAAACAAAAGACGTTTACGCGCTTGATAACGGCAACGTATTGCTCAAGTTTAAAGATGACTGCACCGGAAAAGACGGCGTGTTTGACCCAGGTGAAAATACCGTAGGGCTTACCATTGAAGGTATCGGTAAGGCAAACTTAAAGTCTTCCGTTTACTATTTTGAAATGCTTAAAAAAGCAGGTATCAAAACTCACTACGTATCCGCTGATATTGAAAACGCTACTATGGAAGTTCTCCCTGCGGAATGTTTCGGTAAAGCGCAAGGCGGAAACGGTTTAGAAGTTATTTGCCGTTTAGTTGCTACTGGAAGTTTTATTAGAAGATACGGCGAATATATTAAAGACGGCACGGTTATTGACGGTGGCTACGTTGAATGTACATTTAAAAATGACGCTAAAGGTGACCCGCTTGTTACTTCAGAAGGTTTAGCAGTTCTCGGCGTTATGTCCCCCGAAATGTTTGAAAGCATGAAACAACAAACGCTCAAAATCACCAAAATCGTTGCGGACGACCTTAAAACTATCGGTTGCGACCTTTGGGATATTAAATTTGAATTTGGTTATAACAACGGCGAAGTTATTTTAATTGACGAAATCGCTTCAGGAAATATGCGTGTTTATAAAGACGGAAAAATCGTTGACCCCGTTGAACTCACCAAACTTATCAACGAAAGATAATTATAAAAATTTAATCTGAAAAGAGCCACCTTTTCGGTGGCTCTTTATTTTAGGTGCTTAAATGGAATTCTTAAATGAATTATCAAAAATAATAGTTCAAGGTTTAAGTTCTTTAGGCGTTTGGTATGATATTTTAGTTAATTTTTTCGGCGTAATTGCAATAATTTTGCTAGTTATGTCCTTCCAAATGAAATCAAGAATAAAACTTTTACTCGTTTTTATCTTATCACAGTCTACGTGGATAATATACTTCGTACTACAAGGCGACCTTGCAAGCGGAATTATGTGTACTATTGCAATAATAATGTCGCTTATATTTATGCAACGTGAAAAACACAAATGGGCAAACAGCATATTTTGGTTATTTTTCTTCGTTGCGCTTATGCTAACCTGTTCTATACTAACCTTTAAAGACTGGCGTGATTTATTCCCCTTACTCGGAAACGTTTTAACGGCAATATCGTTCTTTACGCTTAACGATAAACTTTTAAGAACAATAAATATCGGAACTTACCTTTGCTGGATGGGAAACAGCATTTCAAAATTATACATAGTTGCATTAATTAGCGATACTTTAACGCTTATTTCCGTAATCGTATCACTAATACGCTTAAAAAAACAAACCCAAACTGAAAAATAATAACTTAAAAAGCCACTCTAATTAGAGTGGCTTTAATTTTATAAATATTCAGTTATTAAAAAATTAAGTTCATCCATCTTTTCTTTAGTTGGCGTAGGAATATCTTTGAACGGAAAAGGCAACTTCATCTGTTCGTATTTTACCGAGCAAATTTTCTTAAACGGCAAAAGTTCAATTTTATCCACACACGGATGTTTTTTTGCAATTTCTTTAAGCCTTAAAATATTTTCGCGGTTATCGTTAATAGTTGGTATTATAACTTGACGGAGCGTAGTTGGATTATTTTTTTCATTAAGAACGCTTAAAAAATCAAGAACTTTTTTTAAGTTGCACCCAACGTGTTTAAGATAATTTATTTCATCAGTATATTTTATATCAAGAAGAACGCGGTCAGTTACGTTTAATAGATTTAAAACGCTTTCATTTAAAATACTGCCTGAAGTGTCTAAACAAGTGTTTATACCTTGCTTTTTTAAAATACTAAAAGTTTCTTTAACGAACTCTGCTTGAAGTAGCGGTTCGCCACCCGAAAAGGTCACGCCCCCGTCTTCACAAAAATAATCGCGAAAACGAACTACCTTATCG
>JAFVOV010000099.1 GCA_017505675.1 Clostridia bacterium | reverse complement strand
GCGTTAAAAGAATATTTAAATGAAAATATCAGCGGAATGTGTGAATTGTGCAAAGATAGGCTCAATAAAAATCCGCTCCGTATTTTAGACTGCAAGAACGAAGATTGCAAAAAAATCACGGCGAACGCACCCAAAATTTTAGATTATATTTGTGAAGACTGCTCCGCGCATTTTGAAAAGGTTAAAAAACTTCTTGAAATTGCAGGCGTTAGTTTTAAGGTAAACGCAAATATCGTTAGGGGGCTTGATTATTATACTAAAACCGTTTTTGAATTCGTAAGCGAAAATATAGGCGCTCAAGGCACGGTTTGCGGTGGCGGTAGATACGACGGTCTTATTTCCGAACTCGGCGGAAACGACGTTCCCGGTATAGGCTTTGCAGTTGGTATTGAAAGAATACTAATGCTACTTGAAAACACAGGCGTTAATATTCCAAACGAAAATAAAGTTGAATATTACGTTGCTCCTATGGGCGAAGCCGAAGCGGAAAAGGCGTTTGAACTTGTTTACGCTATGAGAAAGAGCGGAATATCCGCTGACTTTGACCACATGGGCAGGGGAATTAAAGCGCAGTTTAAATACGCTGATAATATCGGCGCGCAAAAGGTTATAGTTATCGGCTCTAACGAACTTGCTAGTGGTAAGGTAAAAGTTAAGAACATGGCAGACGGTAGCGAAGAAGAAGCAGATATCAACCGAATGCTCAACGGGTTTTTGAATAAATAATGAAAGGATTCGGAATTGTTACCGCAGTTGATAAAAACCGCGCAACGGTTAAGGTTGATAAAAAAGACGAATGTAGTAAATGCGGAATGTGCCTGTTCCCTAAAGGGGCGAACGCCGTTGAATTTAATGCTAAAAACGACCTTGACGCTAAAGTCGGTGATAAAGTGCTTATTGAAACGGAAAAAGACGGCAAACTTATCGGCGCAATATTAGCGTTTTTAGTCCCGCTAATTTTAATAGGCGTTTCCGCGCTAATAGGGTATTTAGTTATAAAAAGTGAAATTTGGATACTAATTTTAAGCCTTGTTTTAATAATCGCTTGGTATGTGGTTTTATCTTTGATAGATAAAAAAATCGGTAAAACGGTGAGTTTTTCACCAAAAATTATAAAAATTATAAATATAACAACGGAAAAAACAAAAGGAGAATAAAAATGATAGATTTAACTTCCATTAAAATTGCAGACCCTGAAGTATATGAAGGTCTTGCAAAAGAACTTAAAAGACAAAGGGATAATATTGAACTTATTGCAAGTGAAAACGTTGTTTCTGAAAACGTTCTTCTCGCTGCGGGTAGCGTTTTAACTAACAAGTACGCTGAAGGTTACCCCGCGCATAGATATTACGGCGGATGTCAATGCGTTGATATCGTTGAAAACCTTGCAATAGAACGCGCTAAAAAACTTTTCGGCGCAGACCACGCAAACGTTCAACCTCACAGTGGCGCAAACGCAAACTTTGCAGTTTATTTTGCAGTTTTAAAACCGGGCGATACCATTATGGGTATGAGCCTTGCTCACGGCGGACACTTAACTCACGGTAGTCCCGTTACCGTATCTGGTAAATATTTTAATTCCGTAGGTTACGGCGTAAAAGAAGAAACGGGCGCAATTGATTACGACGATTTGGAAGCGCAAGTTTTAGAAGTTAAACCTAACATTTTCGTATGTGGCGCAAGCGCATATCCTAGAATTATTGATTTTAAGAGAATTCGTGAAATTTGTGATAAAGTCGGCTGTTATATGATGGTTGATATCGCTCACATTGCAGGTCTTGTTGCCGCAGGGCTTCATCCAAGTCCCGTACCTTATGCGGACTTTGTTACTACAACCACTCATAAAACTTTAAGAGGTCCTCGTGGCGGTATGATTTTATGCAAAGAAGAATACGCTAAAATCATAGATAAAGCAGTTTTCCCCGGAACACAAGGCGGTCCGTTAATGCACATAATCGCAGCAAAAGCAGTTGCTTTCGGTGAAGCGTTAAAGCCCGAATTTAAGGCTTATATGGCGCAAGTTAAGGCTAACGCTAAAGCAATGAGCGAAAGATTTTTAGAACTCGGCGTTAAATTAGTATCCGGCGGTACTGATAACCACCTTATGCTCCTTGACCTTTCTGATAAAGACGTTACGGGTAAAGAACTTGAACAAATGCTTGACGAAGTAAATATTACGCTCAATAAAAACGCTATTCCGTTCGATAAGCAAAAACCGTTCGTAACCAGCGGTGTTCGTATTGGTACTCCCGCAGTTACTAGCAGGGGCTTTAAGGAAGATGATTGTAGAAAAATTGCCGAACTTATTACTGAAATTATAGAAAAGAAAGAAGAAGCGTTTGAAAGCGTAAGAGCAGAAGTTAAAAAACTTATTGATAAATATCCGCTTTACAAAGGAGTTATAGATTAAAAATGGAATATAAATCGGCGCTTAATCTCCTTGAAACGGAAATCGCGATAAAATTCATTAAAGATACTTTTGAAAAGGAACTTGCTAAAGCGTTAAAACTCACGCGCGTGTCCGCGCCTTTATTCGTGCAACCAGAGTCCGGCTTAAACGATAACTTAAACGGATACGAACGCGCCGTTAAGTTTGACGTTTTAACGCTTGGTAAAGAAGTTGAAATAGTTCAATCTCTTGCTAAATGGAAAAGAATGGCGCTCTCTAAATACGGGTTTTTACCGCAAACGGGGCTTTATACCGATATGAACGCTATTCGCCGTGATGAAGACCTTGATGCTTTACATTCCGTTTACGTTGACCAATGGGACTGGGAAAAGATAATAAATAAAGAAGATAGAAAACTTTCTTACCTTAAAAAGACGGTAAAAAGCATCTATAAAGCGCTAAAAAAACTTGCGGTGGCAGTCAATAAAAAATATCCGCAAATAACTCACTCTATTCCAGATGAAATTACCTTTATTTCTACCAAAGAATTAGAAAAAGAGTATCCTGATTTAACAAGAAAAGAAAGGGAAGCCGCAGCCGCTAAAAAATACGGCGCGATTTTCCTTTACCAAATCGGTTGGGATTTATCAGACGGTAAACCGCACGACGGCAGAGCGGCAGACTATGACGACTGGAAGTTAAACGGCGATATTATTTTAT
>JAFVOV010000098.1 GCA_017505675.1 Clostridia bacterium | reverse complement strand
TGAACAATACAACTTTTATAACAATAAAATTATTTAACTTCATTTAAAGTCAATTTGAATTTTTGACCGTTATTAAAACGAAAGTTCAAGCAATGTTTATTTCTAGAAAACGTACCAACGTAAAATTCGCTTATTAAAAATTTAATATCGAGTAAAATATCAAGTTTATCTATTTTATAATCAAATTCTGTTAGTTCTCCTATTTCTGTATTTTTAAAACATTTGTGCTTCATTATCGTTTGCTTATTAGAATTTCTATCCATTTCTAACTCTCCTTTAATATTTTCACAGTTGTGCGCGCTTACTGTAAATATATTATACCATCTATGGCGGAAACATTCAAGTTTTTGCTTCCACTTTAGATGATAATAATTTGTAAAGGAGTGTCGTATATTGTATGAATTTGCCGATATTTGCCGAAAGACTTTCTGATTTAATGTTTGATAAAAATATTAAATCAACAGAATTAGCAAAAAATCTAAATTGTGAAAGGTCTACTATAAATCGTTATCTTAACGCTCGTAAAACACCTACAGTAGAAATGCTTATTAAATTAGCAAACTATTTTGAATGCTCAACAGATTTTTTATTAGGTATAGAACCTGAAAACTATGCTGAAAATTATTTATCGCCTATTCCGTTTAGCCAAAGACTACCTAGTTTATTGAATCAATTAAAAATCACAAGATATCAATTACAGCAAGTTACAGGTATTGCAGAATCCACTTTGTATTATTGGGCAAAAGGATTTACCACCCCAACAATTGATAAAATCATTAGCATTGCTAAAGCATTTAATATAAGTATTGACTTTGTTCTCGGCAGAATAAACTAAAATGATTTATGTTTAACACCATTTTACACTAGAACCTTCAATAGACATTTCCCAAACTTTATGTTTTTCAAAGCCATCTTGATTTTCCATCAATAAATTGACAATAAATTTACCGTCACAATAATCTAATTCCTTTTCAACCATAATTGTTAAAGGTGAAAACAAATCGTTATTATCTTTCCATTCGTAAAAATTTTCATCTTGTCTTTTTATTTTACCATCTATTATAATTAAGTCAGGAATATCTACGAATTCAATAATTAACTCACTTTCATTTTGAATGATATTTGACAAATAACCTGTTTTATACTCATTCAAGTTAGGTTGTTCTTTCATCTTTTTCTCTACTTCATTTACTGAAGTTTTCGCTTCGCCCCAAATTCCCAAGTATAATTTTTTTTGTTTTTCCGTATATTCTATTATTTTCTTTTTATTATTTTTAGACGCATACCCTAACGCTAAAACTCTTTTATCAGGTATTAAATTTATAATTTCTTGCGGAAAAGTTTCTAAAACACTTAACAAATCATTAAATCTTCCACAAAATACTTTCCTTGCCTTATTTATATCAATTTTTTCACCGTCATAACCGGCAAATTCCAAATTTTTTACGAAAACGTTTTCTTTATTTTTATAAACAGTATTAAAAAATTCGTTATCTTTTCTTTCCGCCCTGTCGTCTTCTATAATATAATCTTCGTCCCATAGACATCTTTTTAAAATTAAATACCATTCAGGTGTTAAATATTTCATTTTATATTTTTGCATATATTCACTCCTTTACATTTTCTTCTAAAATACGACATAAATATTATACCATCTATAATGGAAGCGTGCAAGTTTTTGCTTCCACTTTAGATGATAATATTTATATGAGTGATATTTTCTATTGTATAAATTTGTCGGTTTTTGCCGAAAGATTGTCAGAATTATTGTTTGAAACAAATCTAAACCCACCCAAACTTTCAAAAATAATCGGGTGTGGGCGCGCAACTATAAATCGCTATACGTTAGGCAATAAAATGCCTACGGTAGATATGCTTGTTAAAATTGCCGATTATTTTCAATGCACCACCGATTATTTATTAGGATTAGAAGACGAAAATTATTCTCAAACATTTAACGCCTGCCCGCCTTTTAAAATAAGGCTTCCGCAACTTTTAAATCATTACGGAATCACCCGTTATAAGTTACAAAAAGAAAGCGGAATATCTGAATCAACATTTTATTATTGGGCAAATGGAATAACTACACCTACGCTTGAAAAATTAGTAAAAATTGCACAAGTTCTTAAATGCACGCTTGATTTCGTTATAGGAAGAACCAAATCATAAAAAAAACGAACGGATTTTTTATCCGTTCGTTTTTTAAGTTATACGTTTAATATTTTCTTTAAGAATTTGCCTGTGTGGCTATTTTCGCATTTTGCGACTTCTTCGGGAGAGCCTTTTGCGACCACTTCACCACCCCCGTTACCGCCTTCAGGACCTAAATCAACTATATAATCTGCAAGTTTTATTACGTCAAGATTATGTTCAATAATAATAACGGTATTTCCTGCTTCTTGCAAGCGTTGTAAAACGGTACAAAGTTTATCAACGTCATAACTATGAAGTCCCGTTGTAGGCTCGTCTAAAATATACAAGGTTTTGCCTGTTGCGCGTTTAGAAAGTTCGGTTGCAAGTTTTACCCTTTGCGCCTCACCGCCAGACAAAGTAGTTGAACTTTGCCCAAGTTTAATATAGCCTAAACCTACGTCTTGCAAAGTTTTTATTTTATTATAAATTGAAGAAATCGGTTTAAAGAACTCACACGCTTCGTCAACGGTCATATTTAGAACGTCACTAATATTTTTATCTTTATACTTAACCTGTAAAGTTTCCCTATTATAGCGCTGACCTTTACAAACTTCGCACGGAACGTACATATCGGGTAAAAAGTGCATTTCAATTTTAATCATTCCGTCGCCTTCGCAATTTTCACATCTACCGCCTGCAACGTTGAAAGAAAATCTGCCAGATTTATAACCGCGTTCTTTAGCATCTGGGGTAGATGCAAATAATTCCCTAATAGTTGAGAACACGCCCGTATAAGTTGCAGGGTTGCTTCTTGGCGTTCTTCCTATAGGCGACTGGTCAATAGCGATAACTTTATCAAAATATTCAATTCCGTCTATGCGTTCGCAAGCGCCTTCTCTGGCTTTAGCGTTGTTTAATTTCGTAGCAAGAGCGGGATAAAGTATTTCATTTACCAAAGAACTTTTACCACTACCCGAAACGCCCGTTACCGCAGTTATCAAACCTACGGGGAAGGACACGTCTATATTTTTTAAGTTGTTTTGTTTTGCACCTACAACCGTTAAAAATCTGCCGTCGGGAAGTTTTCTTTCTTTAGGTATTTCAATTTTTCTGCGCCCTGCTAAATAATCGCCCGTTATAGAGCGTGGCTCATTTATAATATCTTCTACAGTACCTACCGCAACCACTTCACCGCCGTGAACGCCTGCTTTAGGACCGATATCGACTATATAATCAGCCGTGCGCATAGTGTCTTCGTCGTGTTCAACAACTATTAGCGTATTGCCTAAATCGCGAAGTTTTTTAAGCGTTCCGATAAGTTTTTCATTATCTCTTTGGTGAAGCCCGATACTAGGCTCGTCAAGGATATACAACACCCCCGTAAGCCCGCTACCGATTTGAGTTGCAAGCCTAATACGTTGCGCTTCGCCACCCGATAGAGTGGACGCGCTTCTTGACAGCGTTAAATAGTTAAGCCCTACGTCAATTAAAAAATTAAGCCTTGCTTTTATCTCTTTTATTATCGGCGCGGAAATAAGCGAATCAGTTACACCGAACTTCAATCTGTCAATAAAGTTATAAAGTTCACCCGCCGCCATATCGGTAATTTCCGCAATATTTTTTCCGCCGACTGTAACTGCAAGCGCTTCTTTTTTAAGCCTTTTACCGTGACAGGTGTTACAAGGGCATACCGTCATATAGCGTTCAATTTCGCTTTTAGTGTAATCGCTTGAAGTTTCCCTATATCTTCTTTCAAGGTTTGGTATAATGCCTTCCCAAGACGCTTCGTAACTACCGCTCATTGTGCGCGTTTGATATTCTATTTTAATCTTTTCACCGTTGTTGCCGTAAAGCATCATTTTATAAATATGCTCTGGTAAATCTTTAACGGGAACGTCAAGGCTAAACCCGTAATGCTTTGAAAGCGCATCAAAATAAAGATTAGCCATCTTGCCGTTATCTAAATTCCACCCCGTTATAGTCATAGCGCCTTGACGGAGTGATTTATTCGGGTCACGAACGACTAATTTCTCGTCAATTTCATTTCTAAACCCAAGCCCTGCGCATTCAGGACACGCGCCGTAAGGGTTGTTAAACGAAAACAATCTAGGCTCTATTTCTTCAATGCTTATACCGCAATCAGGGCAAGAATATTTTGTAGAGTAAAGCGTGCTTTTACCGTCTACTTCTTCAATCAAAACTAAACCGTCTGCAAGTTTAATTGCCGTTTCTAGGCTATCGGAAAGTCTTTTTTCAATGCCGTCTTTCACAACCAAACGGTCAATAACCACGCTTATTTCGTGCTTTTTATTCTTATCAAGTTTAATTTCTTCGTCAAGCGAATAAATTGCGCCGTCAACTTGTACGCGCGCAAAACCGCTCTTTTTATACGCTTCAAAATTTTTAGTATATTCACCCTTTTTACCGCGCACTACGGGGGCGTTTACAAGTATTTTAGTTCCTTCTGGTAACGCCATTACTTTATCTGCTATTTGGTCTACCGTTTGGCGGGAAATTTCCCTACCGCACTTTGGGCAATGCGGTACGCCAACCCTTGCAAATAAAAGCCTTAAATAGTCGTAAATTTCCGTTACCGTGCCTACGGTAGAACGCGGGTTGTGCGACGTCGTTTTTTGGTCAATAGAAATAGCGGGCGATAAGCCTTCAATAGACTCAACGTCCGGTTTTTCCATTTGCCCTAAAAACATACGCGCGTAACTTGACAAACTTTCAACGTATCTTCTCTGCCCTTCAGCGTAAATGGTTTCAAACGCAAGCGTACTTTTTCCACTACCAGAAAGTCCGGTAAACACGACGAGTTTATCGCGCGGAATAGTAACGTCAATATTTTTTAAGTTGTTTTCTTTTGCACCTTTAATTTTCAAAATAGTCCATAATCTACTTTCTCATCTTCATTTTAAGTTTTGCTATAGTATCGCGTATTTCGATACAGCGCTCAAAATCCAAATTTGCAGACGCTATTTTCATAAGCGCTTTAAGTTTTTCAATTTCTTCAGGTATATCTTGTTTTTTAACGTCTTTAACCTTATCTGCCTTTTTAGTAATTTCAAGCGTGTTCACTATATCTTTAACGATAGTTTTAGGAATTATTCCGTTAGCCTTATTATATTCGTCTTGAATTTTACGGCGACGGTTAGTTTCGTCTATTGCGCGTTTCATACTGCCGGTAATAACGTCCGCATACATAATAACCCTACCTTCAGCGTTACGCGCCGCCCTACCTATGGTTTGAATAAGCGAAGTTTCGCTACGCAAAAAGCCTTCTTTATCAGCGTCTAAAATAGCAACCAACTTTACTTCAGGAAGGTCTAACCCTTCTCTTAAAAGGTTAATACCGCAAAGCACGTCAAACTCACCGCTACGGAGCGCGGAAACTATCTCTATACGCTCCATAGTGTCAATATCGCTGTGCATATACCTAACGCGAACACCGCTTTCTTTAAGATATTCAGTAAGGCTTTCCGCCATCTTTTTAGTGAGCGTGGTTATAAGCACCCTACCTTTATCTGCGGTAACTTTATTTATCTCTATTAAAAGGTCGTCAATTTGATTTTTAGTGGGCTTAACCGTAATTTCCGGGTCAATTAAACCCGTTGGACGGATAAGTTGTTCAACAACTTGCCCAGCCTGCCCTAATTCATACGGCGCGGGGGTTGCTGAAACGCAAACCATTTGCCCAACCCTACTGTCAAACTCACCGAAAGTAAGCGGTCTATTATCAAACGCCGATTTTAACCTAAAGCCGTATTGAACAAGGTTAGTTTTTCTTGAACGGTCACCGTTATACATTGCGCCGATTTGCGGAATAGTCATGTGCGATTCATCAATAAACACTATAAAATCTTTAGGGAAATAATCAAGTAGCGTAAACGGTGGCTCGCCTATATCTCTGCCGTCAAAATATCTGCTATAATTTTCTATGCCCTTACAAAACCCAATTTCTTTAATCATTTCAATATCGTAATCGGTGCGCTGTTTTAAGCGTTGCGCTTCAATAAGATTACCGTTATCTTGAAAAAATTTCACTTCGTCGTCACGGTCGCGCTCTATGGCGGCAACTGCAAGGTTTAACTTTTCTTGCGCTACGGCATAGTGGCTTGCAGGGAAAATTACCGCGTGCTTTAATTCAGATATAACCTTGCCAGAAATAAATTCCACTTCGCAAATTCTATCTATCGTCTCGCCAAAAAACTCCACGCGGATTAAAATTTCCGTATTAGACGACGGGAAAATATCAACAATATCGCCCCTTACCCTAAACGACGAACGGGAAAAGTCTACGTCCTTTCTAGTATACTGTATAGCCACCAAACGGCGCATAAGTTCGTCACGACTAATCTCGTCATCTGGGCGAAGTGAGAGCGCCAAGCGATAATATTCTTCAGGCGCGCCTAAACCGTATATACACGAAACGGACGCGACAACGATAGTATCGCTGCGTTCGGAAAGCGAACAGGTTGCAGAGTGGCGCAACTTATCAATTTCGTCGTTAATAGCCAAGTCTTTTTCTATGTAAGTGTCAGTAGTTGGTATATAGGCTTCGGGTTGATAATAATCGTAATACGAAACGAAAAACTCCACCCTGTTTTCAGGGAAAAATTCACGGAACTCGTTACAAAGTTGCGCGGCAAGAGTTTTGTTGTGCGCAATTACTAAAGCAGGGCGGTTTAAATTTTTAATCACGTTTGCCATAGTAAAAGTTTTACCACTTCCCGTAACGCCCAAAAGGACTTGTGTACGCAAACCGTCACGCAAGCCTTCGGTAAGTTTTTCTATTGCCTGCGGTTGGTCACCCGTAGGCGAATAAGAAGAATGAAGTTTAAAGTTTTTTTGTTCCATAATATCCTTAAAATAACGCTTTTAAAATTAACCCGACCACAAAACTTAAAATTGCAAACCCTATCGTCAACACGAATCGGAAAATTAAATTTCTTTTAACAAGTTTAGTGCTTCTTAAATATCCTTTACCCTTTTGCGTAAGTGATACGCAATAAACCAACTCACCGCGCCTATCGGAATAAATAAGGTCAAAATATCCGTCCGAACTTAAATCTTTCACTATTTTATCAAGTTCAGTTAAAGTAAGCGCGTCTACGCCAGACATCTTCAAAAGGTCTATAGGGCTAATTAGATAAGAGCGCTTATCTTTGCTTTCACCGCATAAAACTTTCATAACTTTACTTTCCGTTTTCGTCAACATTGCGCGCCCCCGAAAAATAACCGAAACAAGGCAAATAACGCCGACGCGATAAAACTACCGATAGCGCCACCCAAAAACGAATAAATAAAAAACTTGCGCTTATCGCGCGCCCTATCAATTTCCGCATCAATGCGGTTTTCAAACGCCAACCTTCCTTTAGATAACGGGCAAGCGCAAATTTCCCGCTCGTCTTCATACTTTACGCTTATATATTCGTGCGAAGAAAGGTTTTTAATACACTCCCTTACGCCGTCTATATCAATAGCGTATTTAGTAGATAAACCGTCGGTAAGTTCGCCCACGTCAAATATCTTATATCCCGAATCGGGGCAAGCGTTATTTATAATATCTAGTAAAGCAAGACTTCTTTCATCCAGCATAATTCACCCTATACCGGATATTTTGGCTTTTTAACTGCTTAACTATACATAATTGTACCACAAATTAAGCGTTATTGTAAATAAAAACGCAACTGTTTTTCAAGTTGCGTTTTATTGATTTAACTAGTTATTTCTTTTTACGCTTACAGAAAATATTTATCAAAACGTAAGCCGTTATAAGCAACGCTATCGTCGCAATAGTAATCAAATACATTACCCAAACTTCTACTCTCGTTCCGAAAAAATATAGGTTGCAGTCTATTGAATCTTTAAGCCCTGTAACTGCCGCTTCCGGCATACCCGAAGACAGCAATTCCTCCATAACTCCGCCTAGCGCGTGATTACGAAGTAGAGCCGTGCCGTAAGTTCCGGGCAAAAACATTATAACGCTACGTAATCCTTCCCCAAAACTGTAAAGTGGCATATACGCGCCACAAATGAAGCCGTAACACGAACTTACTATAGAGCCAACCGCCGAGATTTGCCCTTGTGAAGATAAAAAGAAATTTATTACCGAAGATAGCGCCGTGCCGAAAGTCACCAAAAGTATAACGTCTAACAGCAATAATATTACGT
This sequence comes from Clostridia bacterium, assembly GCA_017505675.1. Lineage (GTDB taxonomy): Bacteria > Bacillota > Clostridia > Christensenellales > Borkfalkiaceae > UBA1259. The sequence goes on along the minus strand of JAFVOV010000098.1, from coordinate 1,656 downwards.
CTAAAAATGAAAGATACCAGCCTATTATTCCAACGTAAATCATAGACGCTGAAAGGGCTATAAAGCAAATGATAAGCGTGCTTATAGTTGTAGATATATAATAAGAAAAAGCAAGCGTAGAGCGCTTTACGGGCGTTATAAGCATATCTGAATTAGCGCCCGATATTTTATCTTGCACCATAAGCATATTAGAGCAAAATGACACCGTAACGCAACATACCGCAAGCAATGAACTCATAAGTTGCCCGCCGACTAAACCATTTAAAATCTTTTCGTCTATTTGTAAATTAAAAGAGCCGAACACCGATTGAAAACTATTTTTATATACGTTAGATAAAAAAGTTGCGTATAACACCAACAAAATAAGTGGCGTTATAAGCGAAGTAAAAAACAAGCCTTTATCTTTGAAAAACAGTTTCGTGTTGCGCTTAACCGATATTAAAAAAGTTTTCATCCGTTATTATCCCCCGTAAGTTTTTTACCCGTTACGCTTAAAAACACCGAATCCATTTTACCTTTGGTTACTTCATAATCTTTAAATAGTTCGGGATGCGAAACAATCAAAGCCGTTGCAGCCGCCGTATCTTCCACTAAAAACCTAACACCGCCAACTACTTCTTCATATTTTTCACTTAATAATTTTGCTTGTTCAGTATCAATGCCGTAAACGGTTACATAGTCACCCGTGTATCTATTTTTAAGTTCAACGGGCGTTCCTTCCGCTACAATTTTACCACCGTCAATTATAACAACGTAATCAGCGTCTGCCGCTTCTTCCATATAATGCGTAGTTAAAAACACGGTCATATTTTCCGTCTTTCTTAAATTTTCTATAACACCCCACATTACGGTACGCGTCTGCGGGTCTAGCCCGGTTGTGGGCTCGTCTAAAATAAGTATTTTAGGCTTATGAATAAGCGCTCTTGCAATATCCGCTTTACGGCGCTGACCGCCTGAAAGTTTTTGCACGGGGCGGTCTATAAAATCCTTAAAGTCTAAAACAGCGGAAAGTTCGTTAATTCTTTCGTCACACTCTTTGCCGTGTATGCCGTAAAGTGATGCGCGGTGAATTAAATTATCACGAACGGAAAGCGCTTTATCAAGAACGGAATTTTGAAAAACAACGCCTATAGCGCGGCGCGTATCGTCAGAATTTTCATCAATATCAACACCGTCAATTATTACTTTACCGCCGTCTTTATTAAGAGTTCCGCACATTATTGAAATGGTTGTAGATTTACCCGCGCCGTTTACGCCCAAAAACGCGAATAGTTCGCCTTCTTTAACCTTAAAACTTAAATCTTGCACGGCTTTAACTTGACCGTAACTCTTTATTAAATTATCAATTTTTATAATATCTGCCATAACTAGTCATCCTTTAGCGTTTCTTCAAGCGTAGCGGCAAAAACTTCCGTTTTAACAAGCGCTAAACCTTTTTTAATATCACCTAATAAAAGCAAACTATCCCCCGACGAAATATTAAAAACCTTTCTTGCTTCTTTAGGTATTACAATTTGCCCCTTTTCACCAACTTTACAAACACCAAAAATGTATTTATCTTTTTTCTTTTCCATACACACCGCCTAAAAAGTAGTAAAAGTATAACTTTTCTTACTTTTATTATATTTTATACTAAAATTAAAGTCAAGTGAAATT
>JAFVOV010000097.1 GCA_017505675.1 Clostridia bacterium | reverse complement strand
GTTACATTCAAGTTGACCGCTTGCAATTAACACGCCTATTGCAATAGGTAGGTCAAGCGCAGAGCCTTCTTTTTTTATATCAGCGGGCGCAAGATTTGCGGTTATCTTTCTTGGTGGAACTTGTCTGCCACTATTTTTAAGCGCAGAACGCACGCGCTCTTTACTTTCTTTAACGGCAGTATCTGCAAGACCAACCATATCGAACGCGGGCAAACCGTTATTTATATCAACTTCAACTAAAATCGGAACACCGTTTAAGCCGACCAAAGTAAACCCGCAAATTTTTGCTATCATATTCCCCTCGCGTAAATTTATTAACGGCAAATATATTAACCCATATTTCGCTATTATAATATTATATATTATTTAAAATTATTTGTAAACTTAATAAAGGCAAATTCGCAAAGAAAAAAAAGAACTTACTTTTCAGTAAGTTCTTCATTTTACTATCTTTTAACTTCTTTAACTTTAGCAGCCTTACCCGTTCTTGCGCGTAAGTAGTAGAGTTTAGCGCGGCGTACTTTACCGTGTCTAACAACTTGGATATCCGCAACCTTTGGTGAGTGGATGGGGAAGGTCTTTTCAACGCCTACACCGAAAGAAATTCTTCTAACGGTAAAGGTTTCGCTGATACCACCGTGCTTTCTTGCAATAACGATGCCTTCGAAAGCCTGTAATCTTTCCCTATCGCCTTCAATAACCTTAATCATTACCTTTACGGTATCACCAACGTTGAATTCGGGAATACTGCTTTTAACGTTTTCTTGATTGATAGCGTCAATTATACTGTTCATTTTGCTTTTACCTCCGTATTTTTACAAGCGTTCATTGTCATTTTGGGTTTATTTTATGCAAGAGGAACGCCCAAAGCGTTTAATATAATAACATATTTTTAAAGGAATAGCAAGCGTTTTCACATAGAAAATGCGTCTAAAATATGATTTATTTCACCATTTTCTATTTCCACAACGTCAAACCTACAAGGAGTATCTAATTTCTTTTCTCTTTGAAGATAAAACGTTGCCGCTTTAAAATATTTATCCTGTTTTTTTCCGTTCACCGCTTCGCACGGCAAACCGTATTCGTCACCGCTTCTAGTTTTTACTTCAATAAATACCGTTACTTTATTATCAAGCGCGATAATATCAATTTCACCAAAAACGGTTTTATAGTTAGTTTTTAATATCTTGTATCCTTTCTTTTTAAGAAATTCTGCGGCTTTTATTTCGCCGGCTCTACCCAGAAATTTTTTATAAAAGTTTTTCTGTGCAATTTGCAAGGGCCTATCTCCTTGATTTTTTCTATATGAATTTTTGTTCCGTAACCTTTATGCTTATCAAACCCGTATTCGGGGAATTCTTTCGCATATTCAACCATTAAGTTATCTCTATACACTTTTGCAAGTATTGAAGCGCAACCTATCGTGTAACTTTTAAGGTCGCCTTTAACTATGTATTCTGCGTTTATATCTAAATGCGTGTCAACACCGTCAACCAAAGTAATATCGGGCTGGGTTTTTAACCCTTTTACCGCGCCGACCATACACTTTTTTACGGCGTTTAATATGTTAAGTTCATCAATCTCATCTTGCCAAACTTCAAAAATTGAATAACATATTGCTTTTTCTTTAATTTTTTCGCTTAACTCATTACGCTTTTTTTCGGAAAGTTTTTTACTGTCCGTTACGCCATCAATTAAATCGTCAAGTGGCATAATAACCGCCGCGCAAACCACAGGGCCTGCAAGCGGTCCCCGACCAACTTCGTCAACACCAGCAATATATGTTAAGCCACCGTCTAAATGCTTTCTTTCGTATAAAAGATTATCCATACTAATCTAAAATAATTTTACCTATTCTACCCTTTCTAAAATCGTCGATTATAGCCGTTGCGCAACGTTCATAATCAAACTCTCCGCCCTTTCTTAAAAATCCGCGTCGAACGCAAATTCTTTCGTAAAGTTCCAAAGTTGGAACGTCTAAATCGTCAATAGAATACTTGCTTTTAATTAACTCTGGATATTTAACTTTTAGTTCTGATAAAAGTTCATAAGCAAGGTCGTTAAAGTCAATATTCGCGTCGTTCATACTGCCGATATACGCAAGGTGTTTTGCTAGCGTTTGATTATCGAAAGCAGGTGGCATTGTTCCCGGCGTATCCAAAAGTTCTAGTTCGCGAAGCCTTACCCATTGTTTACCTTTAGTAACGCCTGCTTTATTGCCCGTAACTGCTTTTTTACCGCCACATAGCGCGTTTATTATCGTTGATTTACCCGTATTAGGGATACCTGCAACCATAATTCTAACCGGCTTAAAAACGCCTTTTTCTTTATTCCTATCTAACTTTTCTTTAAGCAAAGTAAAAATTCTACTGTAAAGCAAATCCACCGCGCGCTTATCCATTGCGCTTACCGCTACCGTTTCTCTGCCGTCTTTGGTAAATTCTGTTACCGTTCTTTTCACGTCAGCAACGTCAACCAAGTCGGTTTTGTTTAGAACGTAAAGCACTTTTTTATTTATAAAAAGTTTATCAAGTTTGGTATTAAGCGACGCTCTAGGCGCTCTTGCATCCAAAACGACCATTACGCCGTCAACTGACTTTAAATTTTCTTCCATCATGCGCATTGCTGCGGTCATATGTCCAGGAAACCATTGTAAATGTTGCATTATTTTTTCCCCTTTTTTAATAAATCAGGGCGATTTTTTGCGGTAATTTC
>JAFVOV010000096.1 GCA_017505675.1 Clostridia bacterium | reverse complement strand
TGCAACTATCCCCGAAACAAACGCGAAAGTTAAATTATAACCACCGCAATCGCCGTCAATATCAAGCGCTTCGCCAACGATATAAAAATTTTCATTTAACATACTTTCAAAAGTTTTAGAATTAACTTTGTCAGTTGAAATTCCGCCCCTAGTTACTTGCGCGTAATTAAACCCAAGAGAGCCAGTAACAGATAAAGTAAAATTCTTTAGCGCGTAAGCAATATCCGTTGCTTTTTTACTCTTTGCAGTTTTAAGTACCGCTTGCCCAACTCTTTTATTAAGGATTCCAGAGAGCGCGTCTTCTGGCGCAAAGTAACGCAAATTTTGCCTTTCGGCAATAATTTTTTCCGTTTCAAAAATCGAAAGTTCAGGCAAAAACTCTATTTTAAGTTTTACGTTTTTCTTACCCGCAACCGCTGCCGATACCGTAAAAATTGCAGAACCAGAAACGCCGAATTCTGTAAACAATAAGTCCCCCACAGCGCTTTTTAAGGCTGTTTCACCTATATATGCAGTTACTTTTGCCGTTTCTTTAAGTCCTTTAAGTGAACGGATTAAATCGGTCTGCGTTTTAAGCTGCACTAACGACGGATAAACTTCCGTTCTTTTATGCCCCAAATTTTCCGCCAAAGCGTAAGCCGAGCCGTCCGTACCGAACTGTTTACCTGCGCTACCACCCGTCGCCATGATAACGGAACGCGCATAGTATTCGTCCTTTGCGGTAAGAATTTTATAACCTGATTTTGTTTTTATAATCTTTTCCACCGCCTCGCCCGTTATTACCGTGCAATTTTTATATTGAAGATACGCTCTTAAAATATCAAGCACAGCGCTTGCCTGTTTAGAAAGCGGATAAATTTTACCATCTTTACTTTCACATAAAGGCACGCCTAAAGCGCGAAGATAATTTTTAAGGTCAATACTTTTTTCACTTTCTAAAAACGCTTTTATAAACGCCTTATCCCCGTAGAAAAATTCTTCGCTAACGTTTGCGTTGGTTAAATTACCTTGTCCGTTACCAGTAGCGATAAGTTTTTTACCAACGCGGTCATTTTTCTCCAAAATCACCACTTCACTTCCCGATAAAGCGTCACTACCGTTTAAAAGTTCGATAGCGGACAAAAGCCCCGCCGCGCCACCGCCGACGATTGCCGTAATAAATGATTTTTGCAAAATAATACCCCTTGCAAATTTTATTGTATTTCTTTTGAAAGTTCCGCTAAAAACGCGGATAAAAAATCAAAAATTCTCTCGCGCGGGAGAGATTACGCCCGCGCAAAAAAATTATAAACAAATTATATTTAAAAGTTCTTCAGGCGTTTTAGCAAAAACTTTTGCGCCTGCATCTAAAAGTTGGTCTTTATCCCTATATCCCCACAAAACGGCAACGCCGTTTGCGCCTGCGTTTATAGCCGTTTGCACGTCCGTTTCACCGTCGCCTATAAAATACGCGTTTTCCGGTTTAACGCCTAATTCATCAAGTATTTGATAAAGCGCAGACGGGTCTGGTTTAATTTTAACCCCGCTTCTTGCGCCAACGACTTTATCAAACCCAAATTCGCTTAAATAAGTTTCATAAACGCCTTCGGTGGTTTCTTGCGGTTTGTTAGTTAAAATACCAAGTTTATAACCCTTTTCTTTTAATGAAAAAAGAAGTTCTTTTATACCTGCAAAAAGTTTGGTTTTTGGGCTACCTGACGCGGTATATTTCTCGTTATAAAACTTTAACCTTACCGCTAAATCTTCTTCACTTAACTTATTCCCAAAACTTCTTTTAACAAGATTTTTCGCGCCGTTACCTATGTACTTACGAATATCTTCGTACGGAATTTCTTTTTCACCAAAAGATTTCAGCGTTAAATTAACGTATTCGGCAATATCGGGAAGTGAATCAATAAGCGTTCCGTCTAAATCAAAAACTACTGCTTTATTCATAACTTACCTACATTTGCTCAACGGTTTCAATACCTAAAAGGGTAAGCGCGTTTGTAAGCGTAATCTTAACCGCTTTAGTTATTGCTAAACGGAAGTTTTTAACTTCAGCGTCTTCAACGGCAATTTTGCAATCAATATAAAATTTATTAAACGCCGTTGCCAAATCAAGCGCGTATCTGGTTACGAAAGACGGCTCGTATTTTTCCGCCGCCGCTTTAACCACTTCGCTAAATCTGCCAAGTTCTGATATAACCGCGTATTCAGAATCGTTCATTTCAATATTTTTATAACCTTCGTATTCACCGCACTTTGCAATAACGCTATTGCAACGCGCAACGGTATATTGAACGTAAGGGCAAGTTTCCCCTTCAAAACTCAAAACTTTATCGTAACTAAAGGTAATATCTTTTATCTTATTATTGCATAACGCGCCAAAGATAACCGCGCCCGTTCCAACCGATTTTGCAATTTTATCTTTATCGGGTAGATTTGGGTTTTTATCTTCAATAACCGCGCGCGCTTTTTCTATGGTCTTATTTATAACGTCTTCTAATAAAACTACGTTACCTGACCTAGTGCTCATAGAGCCACTTTCTAAAGAAACCATACCGTAAGAAACGTGGACCATATCTTTAGCCCAGTCTTTACCCATAAGTTCTAAAACTTTAAAGAACTGCTTAAAGTGTAAATTTTGCTGGTATGCAACGACGTATAAGCACTTATCAAAATCATAAGTATTTTTTCTATAAAGCGCAGCCGCAATATCACGCGTAGCGTAAAGGGTTGAGCCGTCAGACTTTAATATTAAGCAAGGTGGCATACCGTATTCTTCTAAATCTACGATAGACGCGCCGTCTGAAATTTTAAGCAAGCCTTTTTCTTTAAGTTCTTCTACTACGGGCGCCATTTTATCGTTATAAAAACTTTCACCTGCGTAAGAATCAAAAGTAACGTTTAATAATTTATAAATTTTATCAACTTCTTCAAGCGTTATTTTCTTGAACAGTTCAAAAAGTTCGCTTGCTTCCTTATCCCCGTCTTCAATAAGTTTAAAGTAGTGCCTTGCCTCGTCATCCATTTTGGGGTCAAGTTTGGCTTCGTCGTGATACTTAACGTAAATTCTTGAAAGTTCTTTAAGCCTGCCTTCTTTAACCGCGTCAAAACTGCTCCAACGCTTAAACGCAACTATAAGTTTACCAAATTGCGTGCCGTAATCGCCAAGATGGTTAATGCCTACGACTTTATATCCTAAAAACCTAAAAATCTTACAAAGCGCGCTACCTATTACGGTAGTACTTAAATGCCCGATATGAAAGGGCTTTGCAATATTTATTGAAGAATAGTCTATACAAACGGTTTTGCCTTCGCCTATATTACTTGCGCCGTAACTATCCCCACTATTTATTATATTTTTAAGTAACGCATCTGCATAACCTTGACGGTTAATTTTAAAATTCAAATATCCGTTTATAGCCGTGCAACTCAAAATATATTCGTCAGGAACGAACGCATCTGCAAAATTCTGCGCTATAACTACCGGTGGGCGACGCATAATTTTGCTTAATTTAAAGCAAGGCAACGCGTAGTCCCCCATATCGGTATTCGGCGGAACTTCTATAAACGAATACAATTCTTCTTTTGAAACGCCTTCTACGGTTAATTTTTCAGCAATAATTTTTTTGTAATCCATAGTTTTCTCCATATACTATTCCATAATACCACAAATTTAATAAAAAAAGCAACCTAAAAACTTGAAATTTTATTTAATTTGCGATATAATCACAAGGTAATATAATTTAACGGAGTTAAAAAAATGAAATTAGGTGTAGTGGGGCTTCCCAACGTAGGCAAATCAACTCTTTTTAACGCAATTACTCACGCAGGTGCAGAATGCGCTAACTATCCGTTCTGTACTATCGAACCGAACGTAGGTATCGTTGCCGTTCCAGACGAAAGGCTAACCGTTTTAGGTAAACTTTATAATACCAAAAAAATCACGCCCGCAGTAGTGGAATTCGTTGATATTGCAGGGCTTGTTAAAGGCGCAAGCAAAGGCGAAGGTTTAGGCAATAAGTTTTTAGCAAACATTCGCGAAACAGACGCTATCGTTCACGTAGTAAGGTGTTTTGAAGATGAAAACATCACTCACGTAGACAGCGATATCGACCCTTTGCGCGATATTGAAACTATAAATTTAGAACTTATTTTTTCTGATACTGATTCGGTTAAAAAGCGCCTTGATAAAGCAGTCAGCATGACTAAAACAGGCGATAAAAAATATAAAATTGAAGCGGAGTTTTTAGAAAGGCTATATAATCATTTAGAGCAACTTAAACCCGCTAGAACTTTAGACGTTACCGAAGAAGAAAAAGAATACTTAAAAAGCCTTTTCTTACTTACTGAAAAGCCAGTTATTTACACCGCTAATATAGGTGAAAAAGATTTGGGAAAAGAAGAAACTTCTCTCCCACTCGTTCAAAAAGTTATTGACTTTGCTAAAGCAGAAGGCTCGGAATATATGGTAATTTCCGCAAAAATTGAAGAAGAACTTTCTATGCTTGAAGAAGACGAAGCGAAAATGTTTTTAGAAGAATACGGCTTAAAAGAAAGCGGTCTTGACCGTTTAGTTAGAACTTCTTATAAAACGCTCGGTTTAATAAGTTACCTTACCGCAGGCGAAAAAGAAGTTCGCGCCTGGACGATAGAAAACGGCACTAAAGCGCCACAAGCGGCAGGTAAAATTCATACCGACTTTGAAAAAGGTTTTATCCGCGCGGAAATCGTTGATTACGATACTTTAGTTGAACTTGGCAGTTTTAACGCGGCTAAAGAAAAAGGCAAAGTGCGTTCGGAAGGTAAAGAATACGTTATGAAAGATAGTGACGTTGTTCTTTTCCGTTTCAACGTTTAATATTAAGGAGCAAATTTATGAACAAAAAGTTAGGTAACCCTGAACAACTTATAAGCGCTTACGAACTCAAGTTCGACGCTGGTAGCGCAGATGGTAAAAAGGTTATTTTAGTGCATAACGGCGGTATGGAAATGATGTTTTCTAAAGACAACGCGTTAGACATTTTATACTTAAAATATAACGGCAAAAACATTTCTTTCCTATCTAAAAACGGCATTAACGATAATCGCGGAACTTTCATTAACCGCTTTGAAGCAGGGTTTTTATACACTTGCGGAATGGATAATATAAGTGACCTTAATTCCGATAAACCTATGCACGGCAGTTTACATATCACTAAAGCGGAAAACGTTAAAATCACCACTACTGAAGATGCGGTTATAGTTGAAGGCGTAGTTAAAGAAACCGCGCTTTTCGGCAAAAATCTTGCACTTTACCGTCGCTTTACCGTAAAATCAGATAGCGTGGAAATTAACGACACTATGGTAAACGAAGCATTCGTTGATTCTGACTATGTTATGCTTTACCACGTCAACTTTGGCTACCCTTTCCTTGATGAAAGTTTAGAAATTAAAATGAACTTATCAAAAAGCGAAGGCAGAACGCCTTACGCCGTACAGGGCTTAAAAGACCAGTTTATAATTACCGCGCCCGTTGACGGCGGTGAAGAACAATGTTTTTATAATTATTCTAAAGACGGCGTGGTTGATTTAATCAATAAAAAATTAGGCGTTTCTTGCCAAATGGTTTACGGGCTTGACACGCTACCCTACCAAGTTGAATGGAAAAGTATGGTCAGCGGAGATTACGCGCTCGGTATAGAGCCTGCCACCGCGCTTTTTAACAACTTTAAGATGATGCCTATTAAAGCCGGTGAAAAGAAGAACTTTAGCATTAAATTAAATTTTAGCCAAATTTAATAATCATTGACAAAACAGTAAATAATTTGTATAATAAATAAAAAAACCAAGGAGAAAACAATGAAAAAGTTTTTTGGAGAATTCAAAAAGTTTATCACGCGCGGAAACGTGCTTGATATGGCAGTCGGCGTTATCGTCGGCGGTGCGTTCACCGCTATCGTTAACGGTCTTTCAAACTTCGTGCTTAAACCCATAATCAACTGGATTTTAGCGCTTATACTAGGCAAAGGCTCGTTGAGCGAAGTTTACACCTTTTTAGGCACACCCGCATATACGGTTGACGCTGAAGGTAAACAAATTATAGACCTTGCAAACTCTTTCTAT
>JAFVOV010000095.1 GCA_017505675.1 Clostridia bacterium | reverse complement strand
GTTTTGCTCGGGGTCTAACACTTCTAACAGCGCGCTAGCGGGGTCTCCGTGAATATCAGACGAAAGTTTATCGATTTCATCAAGCAAGAATACGGGGTTATCCGAGCCCGCGTTTTTAAGCCCGTAAATAATTCTACCAGGCATTGCGCCAACGTAAGTTTTTCTATGTCCCCTAATTTCTGCCTCGTCTTTAACACCGCCAAGGCTCATTCTTACGAACTTTCTGTTAAGCGCACGCGCAATAGAAGTCGCAACCGAAGTTTTACCAACACCCGGAGGACCAACGAAACACAAAATAGGTCCTTTAATTTGCTTTGTAAGTTGCAATACCGCAAGATATTCAACTATTCTCTCTTTTACCTTTTCTAAACCGAAATGGTCACTATCTAAAATTTCTTTAGCCTTAATTAAATCTTCGGTATCAACCGTACTTTTACCGAACGGCAAATCTTTAATCCAGTCAAGATAATTTAAAATAATTGAATAATCGGGCGAAGATGGATTTATTTTATCAAGGCGTGAAATTTCTTTCATTGCCTTTTCTTCAACTTCTTTAGGTAAACCTTTAGATTTTAATTCTTCGGTTAAAACTTCAATCTCGTCAGCGTCGTCACCGAGTTCGTCGTGAATGGCTTTTAATTGCTCACGCAGATAAAATTCTTTCTGACTTTTATCTATGCTTTGGCGAACTTTACCTGTAATTTTACGCTCAATTTTGGAAATTTCAAGTTCGCGTGAAAATAACTTTTCAAACGCTTTTAACCTTTCTAAAGTATGGTCAAGAAGTAAAATTTCTTGAACGTCAGTTTCCTTAAAATTCACGATTGAAAGCGCGTTATCCATAAACTCATTGACGTTTTTAATCTCGGTTATAGCCGTTATCATTTCTTTGTTTATGCGCTTATCTAAAATTGCGTATTCGTAGAACACGTTTTTAGCAACGCGGAAATAGGCTTCCTTTTCAATATCGTCAACAGGCTCAACGTACGGGCATTCTTCTGCCGTAACCGTGAATAAACCTTTCGTTTCGATAAAATCAACTATTTTAGCGCGACAAACTGCTTCTACGCTAATTTTTAAGTTGCCCGTGCTTTGAATTTTTACAACCTGCTTTATGCGCGCAATAACGCCTACGGGCAAAATGTCGCTCTTTTTCGGGTTTTCAATAAACGCGCTTTTTTGTGGCGCTATAAATATTTCCGAATTATTATCTACCGCGCGATTTATAGCCGCAACGGAAACATCCCTACCCACGTCAAAGTTAAGCAAAGTTTTCGGAAACAAAACCTTACCGCGAAGCGCAATTAGCGGATATACCTTTAATTCTTTTTTTTCTTCAATTATATTTTCGTTCAACTTGTTTTCGTCCATATTTCACCTTTCTTATGTAAATCGATTATATGCAATATTTTTTAAGTAAATACGCAACGGGCTTATCTTTAAACGGAACGGTAACTTCATCAGCAACCGCTTTTAATTCTTCTCTACCGTCCCCAACGGCAACACCGTGCCAAGAACCACTAATTAAATCAATATCGTTAGTGCTATCGCCTACTGCAATTACCTGTTCTAAAGAAATACCGTAGTAATTTGCTAAAAATCTAACCGCCGCCCCTTTACTGCACTTTTCATTTATCGCTTCTAGTAAATTTTTTGCACCGCTGTTAAACTTAACGCCCTTACCTTTATAAACTTCATTCATTTCTTCAGCAACTTTATTTACCAAAGAATCTTCACCAAGCCAACAAATTTTACTTGTTTTAATGTTTTCTTCGGCAATGTGTTTTTTAACGTCCGTTTCAAAACCTTTTAACCTTATAGCCTTTTCATACACGTCAATATATCCGTTAAATTTTTCATAAAAGAAAGATTCCCTAGCGTAAGCGAGCGGAACAAGCCCTTCACGCTCAACGTCGTTAAGAACCTTAACCGCAGTTTTCGCATCAAGTCCACCTTCAAAAATATACTTTCCGCTAACTATATCGCTTATTCTTGCTCCTTGAAAAGAAACCAACAACCCGTCAAGCCCGCTATCTTTACAAATACGCGTTATAGAAGACGTTTCGCGCCCGGAACACACGGCAAAAATACCACCTTTAGCCTTAAATTCTCTAATTGCTTCAAGCGTTTCCGCATCAATATCATTTTTTGGCGCTACACCTAACGTGCCGTCGTAATCGCTTATAAATAATTTATATTTCATTTAAGTCCCTCTTTGGTTAATGCTTCGATTATAATTTTTGCTTGCGCTTTGCCTATGCCGTCAACCGTAACTAATTCTTCTTCCGTCGCTTTTATAATACCGCTTAAATCCTTAAAGCGTTCAAGCAACGCTTTTTTTCTAACCTTGCCAAGCCCTTTAATACCGTCAAGCACGGAAGTTAGAGCCCTTTTACCGCGCAGAGAGCGGTGGTAAGTTATAGCAAAGCGGTGCGCTTCGTCACGAATACGCTGTAACATTTTCAAACAATAATCGCGCCGTTCTAACACTATAGGGTTTGACGAACCAACCGTGAAAATTTCTTCTTCACGCTCGGCAAGTGATATTAAGTCAATATCGGTAATATTAAATTTATCAAAAATTTCTTTAACGCTTGAAAGTTGCCCTTTACCGCCGTCAATTATTATTAAATCAGGTTTAGGAAACTTTTCCGGGTCGGTGTTTAGCCTTTCCAAACGGCGCGCCATCATCTCTTGATGGCTCTTAAAATCGTCTGCGCCATCAACCGTTTTTATCTTAAATCTGCGGTAAGAATCAAAATCAGGTTCGCCGTCTATAAACACGACCATACTGCCAACTTTATCGACACCGCTTATGTTAGAAATATCGTAACATTCCATCCGTTTAGGATAATTTTTAAGCCCAAGTTTTTCTTTTAACAGTTTGCAAGCGGTAACCGTCATATCGTTTTTATGCTTTATCTTATCTACGGCGGTAGTTAAATGTTCTTCCGCGTTCACGCCCGCCATATCTGCAAGTTGTTTTCTAACCCCTTGCTTTACGGTTAAAAAACTTACGCTTTTATTATAATTATCTTTAAAATATTTAGTCAAAAGTTCAACGTCAGAAATATCTTCAGCGCTTATAACTTCATCTGGGATATCAGCATCTACCTTATAGTACCGCAAAATAAATTCTTGCAGAGCGTCACCGTCAGATAGCGTTGCGCTCTCAAACGCAAAATTTTTACTACCGAGCATTCTTCCGTTTCTAACGAATAATATATTAACGGTAGAATAAACCCCGTTAGCGCGATACGCTATAACGTCAGCGTTTAAGAATTTATTTAAAGAAGTTATTCTCTTTAACTTAATTTTTTCTAAACTTTCTAAATTTTGGCGGTATTTAAGCGCAAGTTCAAATTCTTCTTTTTCACTTGCGGAAATCATTTTTTCTTTCAGTAATTTTTCCGTTTCACGCGTATCCCCTGAAAGAAAGTCTATAGCGCCGTTTAAGCGAACAAGATATTCTTCTTTTGTAATAAACCCTGCGCAAGGCGCTAAACATTTTTTTATATGATAATTTAAGCAAGGTTTAATAACTTTTTCTGGATTTAACTTTTTATCGCAAGGGCGTATTTGGTATGCTAAATTTATAATCTCTAAAACCCCGCGAACGGATACCCCGCCCATAAACGGACCAAAATATTTCGCGCCGTCCTTTTTAATCTTTCTGGTAATCTTAAAGGTCGGAAAACTCTCTTTTAAATCCACTTTTAAATACGGGTAAGTTTTATCGTCTTTTAATAAAATATTATATCTTGGTTTATGCTTTTTTATTAAATTGTTTTCTAAAGATAACGCGTCAATTTCGCTCGGAACGATTATATAGTAAAAGTCGGCTATATTGCTCACCATTGCCATAACTTTATCTGTTTTTACGGCGCTGTGAAAATATTGCCTTACGCGGTTTTTAAGGTTTTTAGCCTTGCCAACGTAAATTATTTGTCCGTTTTTATCAAGCATTACGTAAACGCCGGGGTTTTCCGGCAAATGCTTTAACTTTTCTTTTAAATCGCTCACGTTTTTATTATAACCGATTTAAAATTATTTTACAAGCGGTTAATAGCCTAAAAACTCCACTCCTTTTAAAAGAACGTCGTTAAGTATCTCGTTGCGGAGCGAATAAAACACCACTTTGCCTTGCCTGCGGGTTTTTACGGCGTTTAAATTTTTAAGCAATCTCAACTGATGCGAAACTGTGGTTTGGTTGATTTTTAAAAGGCTTGATATATCGCTTACGCACATTTCGCTTATCGCTAGCGCGCAAATCATTTTGAGCCTTGTATAGTCTGAAAACAACGAAAAAAAGCACACTAACTCGTCTAAAATTTCCCCTTGCGGTATGTAATCGTCAACCATAGTTTGCAACCTTTTATCAAGTAAAATTTCCATAATGAACTCCTTTTTTATATATTTAATAAGTGTACATATATTTTAACAAAAAAGGCGGTTATCATTTTTAAAATTATTAACGCATAAAATAGAAAAATAGCGTATTTTGCAAAAAGGAGGTAAAAGGTATGAATTCCAACAATATCGTGTTAATTGCGCTTTTATTTTTACTAACAAGCAACAATACCATAAGCACCACTCAACTTTTATTATTGCTTGCCCTTTTGTCAACTACCGTTTGCGGATGCTTATGCGGAAACGATAATAACACGAGCACTACCACCATATAAAAGCAAAGCAAAATACCTAATGAAAAAAGGCAGGTATAAAACCTGCCTTTTGATTTTTTATTTATCTCTTCCAGTCAACTTCTTAAAATTAGATTTCAGAGAAGTATTTGATGGTTCTTACCATTTGGCTGGTGTAAGAGTTTTCGTTGTCGTACCAAGAAACAACTTGTACTTGATAGGTATCGTCATCAATCTTACTAACCATAGTTTGGGTAGCATCAAAGAGTGAACCAAATCTCATACCGATAACGTCAGAAGATACGATTTCATCAGTGTTGTAACCGAAAGATTCAGTTGCTTGTGCTTTCATAGCAGCGTTGATGCCTTCTTTAGTTACGTCCTTACCCTTAACAACAGCGATAAGAATGGTGGTTGAACCAGTAGCGGTGGGAACACGTTGTGCAGCACCGATAAGTTTGCCGTTGAGTTCAGGAATAACAAGACCGATTGCTTTAGCAGCGCCGGTAGAGTTAGGAACGATGTTCATAGCGCCTGCTCTTGAACGTCTCTTATCACCCTTTCTTTGGGGTCCGTCAAGAATCATTTGGTC
>JAFVOV010000094.1 GCA_017505675.1 Clostridia bacterium | reverse complement strand
TATTAGTTTTAACTGCGGTATGGCGAAAAAAACTAACTAATACAATTATAATTTCTTTACTTGTTTGGTCTGTTTTATTAACGTTATTTCTAACGTTAAAATTCGTTCTTGTTTCTCCGCCGTTTAATCTTTGGATGTTATTTTTAATCGGTATCCCCGCGCAAGCATTAGTTATATTTTGGTTTTTATATAGAAAAGTTAAATAAAAAACACGTCGCAAAAAATGCGACGTGTTTTTTTAGTTTAACGTAATATCTTTCAGTTTTTCATATTTTTTCATAGCAACTTCTTTAATGCCGTCTAAAGACTTTCCCGACTCAAAAAACTCATCACTAATTTTCTTTGCAAGAAAAATTGAATCCGTGCCGTAATTTAAAGCGCCTAAATCATTCATAAACTTTCCGCTTTGCCTATCCCCCATAAAATCGCCAGAACCGCGGAGTTTATAGTCGTATTCAGAAATTTTAAATCCGTCTGCATTATCTTTTATTATTTTAAGCCTTTCAATAGCCACGCCTTCAGTTGCTTTCGTTAGCAAGAAACAATAACTTTTTATATCCGACCTACCAACGCGTCCCCTTAATTGATGCAATTGTGAAAGTCCAAATCTTTCCGCGTTATATATAACCATAACTGAAGCGTCTGGAACGTCTACCCCAACTTCAATAACGGTAGTAGAAACCAACAAATCAAGCGCCTTATCTTTAAAACTCTGCATAACGGAGTTTTTTTCTTTATCTTTCATCTTTCCGTGTAAAAGACCAACGCGAACGGACGGAAGTTTAATTTTCATTTCTTCATATAATTCAGTTGCGCTCATAACCGAGCCTTCTTCATCACCATCTATTTTAGGGCATACGAAATACGCTTGCTTACCGTCTTTAATTTCTCTTTCAATAAACCCTAACATATCGTTATATTTTTCAGTTGAAACAATATTCGTTTGTATACCAACGCGCATTTTGGGTTTATCGGAAATAGTAGTAATATCAAGGTCGCCGTAAAATATCAACGAAAGAGTTCTTGGTATAGGCGTTGCGCTCATAACTAAAACGTCTGGAGTAACGCCTTTATTTAATAAACTACTTCTTTGCGCCACGCCAAAGCGTTGCTGTTCATCACAAATACAAAGCGACAAATTCTTAAATACAACGTCATCTTCAAGAACTGCGTGCGTTCCAACTAGAATATTAAAAAAGCCGTTTTGAACCAACTGTTTAACTTCCCTTTTTTCTTTAGCCGTCATAGAACCAGTAATTAAACCAACGTTATAATCGGGAAAAGCCTTTTTTACCGCAGAAAAGTTCTGCCTAGCAAGTACTTCGGTAGGCGCAAGCATAACTGCTTGATAACCACTTGAAACACTAATATAAAGCGCGCACAAACTAACCGCAGTTTTACCACTACCAACGTCGCCTTGCATAAGTCTATTCATAACCTTTCCGCCGAGCATATCTGAATAAATTTCATTTACAGCATTCTTTTGCCCTTCCGTAAACTCAAATGGAAAACGTGTTTTAATAAAATCAGTTAAAGATGATGCATTGCAACTATATTTATTTATCCTTACCTGTTCTCTACCACCCTTTATCATTTTAAAAGCAGATATTAGCGCAAAATATTCTTCAACGGCAATCCTTGACGCTGCTTTTTTTTCTTGCTCAAAACCGCTAGGGTTATGAACTTCTCTATAAGCAGAATACAAATCGGTAAGAGCGTATTTTTCTTGTAAATCATAAGGAATTATACTTTTGGGTTTCTCTATATCAACAGCAAGCCTTGCTGCATCACGCACTAATTTTTGCGTAAGCGAGCCTTTAACTGTGTATTGCGGAACTATTCCTTTAAGCCTAAACGCTTTTTCGCAAAGTTCAAAGGTTGGATTAACCAAGCAAACTTCACCCGTTTCACGCCTAACCCTGCCGTAAAAAAGATATTCTTCGCCTGCTTTTAGTTTGTTTGCAACGTACGGTTGATTAAACCAAATTACGTTAAAAAAGAAACCTTCTTGCTCGCAAGTAATTCTAACCAAACCGCCCCTACGATAATAATGTGTTACAGGGATATTCAAAACTCTGCCAGCAGTCAACACAACGTCGTTATGATAAGCATACTTTAGTAATTGGCGTTCCCTTAAATCTAAATATGCACGAGGAAAATACCGCGCTAAATCAGCGGTATCAAATATACCCAACTTATTAAATTCTTGTTCACGTTTTTCATTAACGTAGCGTATTTTTGTTAGTTCCATAGTTATAAAAAAGGGAAAGATTTAATCTTTCCCGTAAAATTTATTCTAGAGCAATGTAGTAGTAATATATCGGTTGACCGCCGTAGTGAATTTCAACGTCACAATCAGGATACATAACTTTGATAGCGTCTTGAAGTTTAATTGCATCTTCTTCTTTAACGTCTTGACCGTAATAAAGAGTAATAATTTCTTCACCGCTACGAAGTTTTTCAATAAGTTCAATGGTAACAGCGCTAACGTCATCACCTTTAGCAAGTATCTTCTTATTGTCAAGCCCCATAATATCGCCGACTTTAAGGTCAAACCCGTAAAGTTTAGTTTCCCTTACCGCATAAGTTACTTGACCAACGGTTACCATATCGATCGCATGAATCATATTCGCCTTGTTTTCATCAACGGGAAGGTCGGGATTAAACGCAAGAGCAGCGGCAAAACCTTGCGGGATATTCTTTGTAGGAATAACGTGAATTTTCTTGTTTTCAACTAGCGATTTAGCCTGTTCAGCCGCAAGAATAATATTTTTATTATTCGGGAATACAAACACGTTATCCGCGTTAATCCTTTGAACTGCATTTGCAATATCATCCGCAGAAGGATTCATTGATTGACCGCCTTCAATAACCGCATCAACCATAAGGTCTTTAAATATACTAGTAATACCGTCACCAGCAGAAACAGACATCATACCCATTTCTTTCTTTTCGGCTTCATACTTTTTCATAAGTTCACGGTTTTGTTCTAACATATTCTCGATTTTAAGCCTATCGAGTTCACCGAGTTCAAGCGCTTCGCTTAACGCCCTGCCCGGTTGGTTAGTATGAACGTGAACTTTAACGAATTCAAGGTCACCGATAACTATTACGCTGTCGCCTATAGACATAAGCGTTTCACGGAGTTTTTCAATATCTGCGAGCGTAGTTTTCTTCTTTAAATTTATAATAAAGAATTCAGTACAATAAGCAAATTCAATATTGCCAAGATTTGTAATATCAGCGTGTTCCATTAAAGAAGTATCGTTATTACCAGTTTCAGGAACAACAACTTCTTCACTAACACTTTCACCCATAAGAGCCTTATAAATTCCTTCATAGAAACACATAAGACCTTTACCACCAGCATCAACAACACCCGCTTTTTTAAGAACGGGAAGTAAAGTTGGCGTAAGTTCAACAGCCGCATTACCCGCATTTATAAGTTCTGGCAAGAAAGCTTCGAAATCTTTCATTTTGCTACGAACGGACTGCGCGTGTTCTGCAACCATTCTTGCAACGGTAAGCATTGTACCTTCTTTAGGTTTACTTACTGCGCCATAAGCAATTTCCGCACCGGAAACAAGTGCTTGCGTAAATAATTTAGTATCAATTTCTTCGGCTTTTTTTATAGTGTTACAAAAGCCCCTTAATACTTGAGAAAGAATAACACCTGAATTACCACGAGCGCCACGAAGCGCGCCTTTAGATACTGCTTCAGCAATATCTTCAATTTTATTACTATGGCAATTTAGAAGTTCTTTTATCGCAGACTGAAGGTAAGCGACATATTTGTTCCCGTATCCCCATCAGGAACTGGGAAAACATTAAGTGAGTCAATCATGACTCTATTTACTTCAAGAAGTTTTGCTGCCGTCAATATCATTGACTTAAGCATTGCTCCATTTATTGTTTTTTGCATATTTATACTCCAGAAAACCTAGACAAATTCAAATTAAATTCGCTTATTGCATTACACCCATAACGTTTACGCTTATGGTGTCAACAAGCATCCCCGTAAAACGTTCAACACGATATTTAACCGATTCTTTGAGCGCTTCAACAACTGCTTTAATAGAAACACCATATTTAACGATTACGGATAGGTCAATATAAATTCTATCACCATTTGAACGAACTTTTACGCCCTTCACACGCGAACCGAATTTAAGAAAACTAATAATCGAATCTATTAAATTTTTAGAAGAAAATTCAACTATACCATAGCAATCCATCGCAACGTGCGAAACGAAGCGTTCTATGGTTTTATCCGTTATAATTATCTTCCCGTAAATGTTATTAGTTTTTACAGACATAGTACCCTCACTATAAGCGTTATAAATATTTTACAATATTTGAAAGTATTTTGCAACCCTTTAAGGTAGATAATTAAAAAAAATTACTTACCTTTAAAATTAAAAAATAAAAATTTGTTAAATTGCCCTTTATTTTGTTGCTTTTTAGGCAATAATATGGTAAAGTATTCGGTGTTAAATAATAAATGATTCCAAAAGCGGAGGATAGTAATATGAGTAAAGTATGCAGTGTTTGCGGAAAAGGTAAACTTTCGGGTAATTTGGTAAGTCACTCTAACCGTAAAACCCCCAAACTCTACGAAGCAAATCTTCAAAAAGTAAGCGTTAAAAATGAAAACGGCACAGTTTCCAAGCAATACGTTTGCACAAGATGCTTAAAGAGTGGCAAAGTTGAAAGAGCGTAAAAATTATTAAAAAGAAAATTCAGCCATCCAAAAATTTTTGGATGGCTTTTTCTTTAGTAATTATTCACTAAAAAGTTCTGTTGATAAATATCTTTCCCCTGTATCGGGCATAATCGCAACTATTATTTTCCCTTCATTACTTTTATCTTTTGCAAGTTCTATTGCGCAAAATAGCGCCGCGCCAGAAGAAATCCCCGTTAACAAACCTTCTTTTTTCGCTAGGTATTTTGCGC
>JAFVOV010000093.1 GCA_017505675.1 Clostridia bacterium | reverse complement strand
TCCGTAATCTTCTTCCGTTTCCGAAAATAAAGCCGATAATCCTTTCCCTAATCCTCTGACTGGTTTCATCCTACACTTTCTCCATTAGTTAATTTGCCGTCGTCTTTTTCTTACCCGGTTGACGAGCCAAGAACTCGTCGGTAAGGGCAAGATACGCCTTCGCCCCAGAACATCTGGTATCGTGAAGCATAATCGGAACGCCGTGGCTGGGCGCTTCCGCTAGGCGGATGTTTCTTGGTATTGCAGTTTCAAAAACGCGTTTACCAAAAAATTTCTTAATTTCCGCGCTGATTTGACGGGATATTATAGCGCGGTTATCGTTCATAGTAAGCACAACGCCTTCAATTTTAAGCGACGGGTTAAGGTGCTTAACTACTAATTTAATAGTGTTCATTAGTTGTGACAAGCCTTCTAACGCGTAATATTCGCTCTGTATAGGAATAATTACCGTATCGGCGCTTGCAAGCGCGTTGATAGTTAAAAGACCGAGCGACGGCGGACAGTCTATAGTAATAAAATCATAACTGCCCTTTGCTTTTTCAAGAACGTTCTTTAATACGTGTTCTCTGCTTTTTACGTAAACGAGTTCAACTTCCGCCCCCGCCAAATCAATGTTGGAAGGCAAAATATCAAGCCCGTCTATGCACGTTTTAACAACCGCGTCTTCTATCGGCATATCGTCTATCATAACGTTATACACCGAGTTTTTGACTTCGCTTTTCGCAAAGCCTAAACCGCTTGTTGCGTTTCCTTGTGGGTCAAGGTCTACGATTAAGCACTTATACCCCTTGTTTGCAAGGTAAGCCGACATATTAACGCAAGTGGTCGTCTTACCAACACCGCCTTTTTGATTCGAAAAAGCAATTATCTTTCCCATAATTCTCTCCTGCCTTTATTGCTCTTTTGTATCTTTATAATTTTATTCGGTTTTATCGTCACCGTCTGTTTCTTCTGCTTTCGGTTGTTTCTTTTTAACGCTCTTTTCAGGAACTATAACCGATTTTCTTTGAAAAGGATTTTCCCTTAAAGTTCTTTCGTTTTCATCCATAAACGCCATTATTTCTTCAACGGTTTTTCCTTCCATAAGCATATCTACTTCTTCAGTAAAGATTGTTTCCCTTTCAACCAAAAGCCTTGCCATATTGTCAAGTAGTTTTTTATTTTTGGATAAAAGTTCCCTTGCTTTTTGCAAACCGTTATCAATAATAGACCTAATTTCTTCGTCAATAATCGCCGCGGTTTCTTCGCTGTAATTAACGTGCGAAGCCATATCCCTACCGATAAACACTTCTTTATCAGATGCGTATGAAATCGGACCGACCTTTTCACTCATACCCCATTCGGTTACCATAAGCCTTGCGCGTTTTGTTACCGCTTGAATATCACCAGACGCGCCTGCTGAAATATCTTTGATAATAAGTTCTTCAGCAACACGCCCACCGAGCGTCATAACTATATCGTCAAGAAGTTTTGCTTTAGTCAAGTGGTTGTCGTCCGTATCAGGTCTTGTCATAGTGTAGCCAGCCGCTTGACCGCGCGGTATAATTGATACTTCGTGAACGGGGTCGCAATGCGGAAGTAATCTTGCAAGTATAGCGTGGCCAGATTCGTGGTATGCAGTAATGCGCTTATCCGTTTCGGTAACCAGCCTTGACTTTTTCTGCGGGCCCATTATAACTTTGTTAATACCTTCGTAAAGGTCTTTATTGTTTATAAACTTTCTATTTGCGCGCGCTGCAAGTATAGCCGCTTCGTTTAGTAAGTTTTCTAAATCCGCGCCGGAAAAACCGCTAGTCATTCTAGCAACAGTTTTAAAGTTTACGTCAGGCGCTAAAGGTTTATTTCTTGCATGAACTTTTAATATCGCTTCTCTACCGCGAACGTCTGGCGTATTAACGTAAATCTGCCTGTCAAACCTACCGGGACGCAAAAGCGCTGGGTCTAATATGTCTGCGCGGTTGGTTGCCGCCATAACTATAATGCCGTCGTTGGTTTCAAAACCATCCATCTGAACTAATAACTGGTTAAGCGTTTGTTCTCTTTCGTCGTGTCCTCCACCCATACCAGTACCACGCTGACGACCTACTGCGTCAATTTCGTCAATGAATACTATACAAGGCATACTCTTTTTAGCAACGTCAAATAAATCCCTTACCCTAGACGCACCCACGCCGACGAACATTTCTACGAAGTCTGAACCGCTTATAGAGAAGAACGGAACACCCGCTTCGCCAGCAACTGCTTTAGCAAATAATGTTTTACCTGTTCCGGGAGGCCCTACAAGTAATACGCCTTTAGGTATACGAGCGCCTAAATCAGAGAACTTTTTGGGGTTTTTAAGAAAATCTACAACTTCAGCAAGTTCTTCTTTTTCTTCTTCAGCGCCAGCAACGTCGGTAAAACGAACTTTAAGGTTTTGGTTTAACCTTGCGTTTGTTTTAGCAAAGTTCATAGCGCTCTTTGTTCCGCCTTGCGTTTGCATCATTATGATAAAGAATACTACAGCAATAAGCACGCATCCAATTAACGGCAAAAGCGAAGACCAAACCGAACCTGCATTTGGGTCGGTGTAACTATATTCAACACCGGCATTTAAAAGCGCAGTTTCAATTATAAGAATTTTACTATCGTTTCTTGAATAGTTGGTAGTGCAAGCAATCGATGTGTTGCCAAACTTAAAACTAAAATTTACAACGTAACTATCAAACACTACGTCAGAAATAGTAATTTCGGTATCGTCTTTAATGTAATACTTGCCAAATAAATCTTTTAAGTTTTGTGAATCGCTGTCTGTAATTTCCTGTTTGGTAATTTTACCATCTTCGAGCATAAAGACTGCCGCATCAAAATCGGAAGTCGATAACGTCGTTCTAGTATTTATGCAAGTGGTGAATGAGAGTATTGCTATAACCGCAACAATTATTCCCAAAACTATCCACAGCGTTTTGTTGCTTTTTGTTTTCAAAATTATTTTCTCCTTATTTTTTCGGTATAACGATTATAACTTATTAAAGTTTAAATTACCTTGAATAAACCTAACAAAATCGCATTTTCCGATATTACTATTATACACATATTATTATACAATAATACAAAGAAAATTTCAATAAGTTTGCCAACATTTTTTCAAACATATTTAAAATGTTAAAATTTTATTTAGCGCTAATTAATTAAACTTGCGCTTAATTTTTAAGCGCATAAAGCGCAAAGATTAAAAATTGCAAAATATAAGCAAAAATCAATTATGCACCATATAATTGAACAATTTCATTAT
>JAFVOV010000092.1 GCA_017505675.1 Clostridia bacterium | reverse complement strand
CAATATTATCAATAAACATAATTTAATAATAAAACATATTAGAAAAAAAATCAACTGATAAAAATATAAATCTTACTGTAGAGAAAGAACTTGATACTTTCCGTTATTATTTAAATTCAATTTCACAAAATCACTTGTGAAAAATTTTAACAATATTTGTTCGTGATATAAATAAAAAACTAAAAATTGTGATAAATTTTAACAAAAAATGTTAGTATTGTTTAAATAAAAAATATTTTTTAAAATTTTTATTTTTTCGGTATTAAACGGTTGACAAGATGAATATTTAACTATATAATACGGGTGAAAATTCCAAAAGGATTTCAATACAACTTAATATTTTGTTGTTGCATCTATAACAAATATGTTTAAGTTAGTCTGCGTGGTTCTGTTTTTAATAAATCCGCAGGGCGCGCAAAGGAGGGTAACAATGAAAAAGTTTTTGGAAAATTGCGAAAAGTTGATGTTAAACGCTGATTATCGCGCATTCGTTTTCATGTCGATTAACAACCGTTTCTAATTCGCAAAAGGGAACTCTTAACTAAAGGTAGTTAAGGGGTTTTTTCTTTTAAAAGACTTTTCATTTGTGACCATATCATCTTTAATTAAAGCGCCGTGAATAAATTCAATGTTCAAATTTGTTCATTTGTTTTCGTGTTGGCGCAAAAATTTGCTATGTTTTTACGGTAGGTATTAAATTTTATTTTTTCAAGCGCCGTTTAAGGCAAACTGCTTGACGATAAAAATTATTTACGCTATAATTCTAAATGTATAAATATAATTTGTTTTACAATTAGGAGAGTAAAATGCAGGAACTTATTAAAAAATTAAACGGCGGAACTGCGGAAAGTAGACTTAACGCTTTAAAAGAATTAGTTTTAAAGCAAGAAGAAAAACCCGTTCGCCGTGATAACGACGCTAATAACCACATTCACACTATTTATTCTTTCTCACCGTATTCGCCAACCAAAGCGGCTTATATGGCTTATATGGCAGGGCTTACCAGCGCTGGTATTATGGACCATGACAGTTTATCCGGCGTTGAAGAATTTAAAAAAGCCTGTGAAATTTTAGGGCTTGGCTCTACTTGTGGCGTTGAAGTGCGTTGTAAGTATAATAAAGGTTTCGGGAAAATGAACCACCCGGACCAAGCGGAATGTATCTATATGGCTGCTCACGGTATTCCAGCGCAGAACGTAAAGGCGTTTAACGAATATTTAGCGCCTTACCGTAAAAAGAGAAACGAACGCGACGCTAAAATGTGTGAACTAATTACCGGTAAGTTTGGCGCGTTTGGCGTTGAACTTGATTTTGAAAAGGACGTTAAACCTTTATCAGAAGCGGCGCTTGGCGGTAGCGTTACCGAAAGGCATCTACTTTACGCGCTTGCGGTTAAACTTGAAAAGAAGTTTGGAAGAACTGAAGAACTTATTGCTTTTCTTGTAAACGACCTTAAACTTGGCGTAAATGAAAAGATTAAAGGTTTCCTTTTAGATAAAGACAATGAAAATTTCTTATACGACCTTTTAGGCGTGCTTAAAGCAGATACCGCGTTCTTCTATATTGACGCTGATGAAGAAATGCCCGACGCTGAAGAATTCGTTAAAAAGGCAAAAGAATTCGGCGCTATTCCCGCATACGCTTACCTTGGCGACGTTGGCGATTCCGTTACTGGGGATAAAAAGGCTCAAAAGTTTGAAGACGACTTCTTGCCCGAACTTATAGCGGAAATTAAAAAATCAGGATTTTTGGCGTGCGCTTATATGCCCACAAGAAACACGCCCGCGCAACTTCAAAGATTAGGCAAGATGCTTAAAGAAAACGGCTTGTTTGAAATAAGTGGTGAAGACGTAAACTCACCCCGTCAAAAATTTGCGTGCGCAGCGCTTGCGCTCCCTGAATACGCGCATCTTATAGATTCCACTTGGGCGCTTATCGGTCACGAAGCAATTTCAAGTGAAAAAGGCGTTGAATACGGAATGTTCTCCGCGCGTTCTATTGCGGAAACGCCCGATTTATACGAAAGAATTAAAAAATATGCAAAAATCGGTTATGCAACCGTAAAATAAAAAAATTATAAAAACATTTTAAGGAGATATTATCAATGAGTGCAATCAATTTACAAGGTAAAGTAGCAGTAGTAACCGGCGCAAGCCAAGGCTTGGGAGAAGCGCTTGCAATGCGTCTTGACAAAGAAGGCTGCAAGGTAGCCGTATGCGATATCAATTTCGACGGCGCGCAAGCAGTTGCTAGTAAACTTAACGACGCAATGGCTCTTGCCGTTGACGTAACTAAATACGACCAACTCGTAGAAGCGGCTAAAGCAGTTATCGCAAAATGGGGTAAGGTAGACGTTCTTATTTGTAACGCTGCGATTGTTAAGAGTGGGGATATATTCAACCTTTCACCCGAAGCGTTCGGTTTAGTTACCAACATTAACCTTAACGGATATTTTAACACCGTTAAAGCGTTCGCGCCCTATATGCTTGAAGCAAAGAGCGGTAGCATCATTCAAATCAACAGTAAGTCTGGTAGAAAGGGAAGTTTCAAAAACGGCGCTTATGCAGCGTCAAAATTCGGTGGCGTAGGTTTAACCCAGTCTTTAGCGCTTGAATTTGCTGAATCTGGCGTAAGAGTAAACTGCATTTGCCCCGGTAACCTTTTGAACTCTCCGCTTTGGGTAAACAGTTTGTTCAAACAATACGCTGCAAACCAAGGTATTACCGAAGAACAAGTTAGAGAAAAATATATCAACCAAGTTCCTATGAAACGTTCTTGCGAATATGAAGATATTGAAAACGCAATGGTATTCTTGGCATCAGATTATTCAAGTTATATGACCGGTCAGGCTATTAACGTAACCGGCGGACAACAAATGTAATTTTTAGCCACCTTATATATTTTATATAGTTTACGTTTGATGAAAAGGAAAATGATAAATTTATAAGGAGATTTGTATTTATGAATTTTAACTTAATGCACCCCGCAGAACAGATAGTTTTGCTAATAAATAGAGTTTATCAAAAAGGGCTTACCACCACTTCTGGCGGAAACCTTTCTATTCTTGACAGCGAAGGCAATATTTGGATAACCCCTTCCGGTATAGATAAAGGTTCTTTAACCCCAGCGGATATTTGTAAGGTTTTACCTGACGGCACTGTGATTGGTAAACATAAGCCTTCGGTTGAATTGCCTTTCCATAAACTCGTTTATCAAACCAGACCGGACGTTTCCGCAGTTTTACACGCGCATCCGCCGGCACTTGTAAGTTATAGTTTAATCCGTCAAATACCTAACGTAAACATCATACCGACCCCACATCAAGTTTGCGGTCACGTTGGTATTGCTCAATACGAAGTTCCCGGTAGCGACGCGCTCGCACAGAGAATAGTTGAAGAAATCAAAAAGGGTGATAACGCAGTTATTATGGAAAACCACGGCGTAATTACTTGCGCTGACAGTTTGTTTGAAGCGTTCAAGCGCTTTGAAACGCTTAACTTTGCTGCGTCTATAGGTATAACGGCATCTATTCTCGGCAAGCCACAAGCGCTTACTGACGAGGAAATTGAACTTAACAACAGAAAGGGCTTAACTTCTTTAGGTGAATTTATCCCCACGACCTTTAGTTCTGAAGAAAGAAGATTGCGTAAAGAAATGTGCGCGCTTATTCACAGGTCTTATGACCAAGGGCTATTTACTAGTACGCAAGGTACTTTCTCCGTTCGTCTTGATGAAAATTCTTTCCTTATTACACCTTACGGCGTAGATAGAAAGTATATTGAGCCGGAAGATATCGTGAGAATAGAACACAACTGGCGTGAAGCAGGTAAGCGCCCCAGCCGTTCGGTAGGGCTTCATAAACTCATTTACGACCAGCACCCTGAAGTAAACGCTATTACCGTTGCTCACCCCGAACATCTTATGGCGTTCGGTGTTACGCATACGCCTATTGATTCAAGAACTATTCCTGAATCTTATATAGCAATGCGTGATATAGGCAGAGTGCCTTTCGGTACTAATATCGTTAATCCGCAAAAGATTTCCGATATGATTTCGCCAAGTTCACCCGTAGTACTAGTTGATAACGATAGCGTTATCAGTACCGGTAATACTTTAATTAACGCGTTCGACCGTTTAGAAGTTGCTGAATTTACCGCAAATACTATTATCCACGCTAAAATGATAGGCGATATAGTTATGATTAGCGATAAAGAAGTTGAAGACATAAACGAAGCGTTTAATTTAAAATAATAATAAATAAAGGATAATTAAAATGCAAAAAACTATTAAAGATTTAATTGATATTTCACAATACGCCGGTAGCCGTGCGGACTATACGCAAGGCGGCGGCGGAAATACTTCGGTAAAGAATAACGACAACGGCACTATGCTTATAAAAGCGTCGGGTTATAGATTAGTTGATATTAACGAAACAACCGCTTTCGTTGCAGTTGATAAAAATAAAATTTACAACTATTATAATTCGGTTGACCTTTCCGTTGAAAAAGATTATGAAAAGGAAAGCGCTGAAGTTAGCAAAAGTTCAGTAGTTCCGCTTCAAGGAATTCAAACGCTCCGTCCGAGCGTTGAAGTTGGTTTTCACGCAATACTTAAAAAATACGTTATTCATACCCACTCGGTATACGCTAATATTTTAACTTGCAGTCAAGAAGGCGAAGCCCTTGCGGAAAAATTGTTTAAGGATAAAGACTTTGGCTTTATTTTCTTACCGTATATTAACCCCGGCTTTGAACTTACGCTTGCTATGAAAAATAAGATAGACTGCTACGTTAAAGAAACTGGCAAATACCCCGAAGTTATCTTTATGAAAAATCACGGTTTAGTAGTTACCGGTGATTATATTGATAGGGTAAAGGCTGTTAATACCGACGTTAATGAAACTATTAGAAATTATTTCGGGTTAGGTGACGATTTTAGAAGCGTTACTCTCGTTGCTACTGAAACAGGGTTTAAGAGCGAAACTAAAATAGTAACCGATTTCGTTAAAAATAACGTTTTAGATAAAGCGGTATTAGATGAAACCCCACTTTATCCCGACCAACTAGTTTACTTAAACAACATTTTGGCGCACTCGCCTAATACTATGGTCGTTAAAGACGGCACGGTTTACTATAACACCGATATTAAGCAGGCAACCACTTTAGAAGAAACGCTTGCAGCGTATTTATTCGTAGTAACTACCGTAAAGAACGCAAATCTTACCGTTTCAACTATGAATGAAAAAGAAGTTTACTTCATTAACAACTGGGAAGCGGAAAAATATCGCCGTTCAGTTAAATAAATTAAACTAAAAAACTTAAAAACCGCTACGCTTTATTATGAGCATAGCGGTTTTTTTATGCCGATTTTCCATTGTAAAAATTTTAATATGAATAAAATCAGTGATTATGCAATATATAAGTGAATAAAATTCAACTTTAATCATTATTTAATAAATATTTTCAAAAAATATTCATAAAAATTGCATAAAAGGGGTGTCAAACTGTTGACATTAACGATTTAAGAGTATATAATATGGGCTGTAATTAAAAGTTCCAAGGAGTTTCTTATGAAAAAAGAAGATATTAAAAAGGTTGTTTTAGCATATTCGGGTGGTCTTGATACTTCAATTATTATCCCGTGGCTTAAAGAAAATTATAACAACTGTGAAGTTATTGCAGTTGCTGCAAACGTTGGTCAAGCAGACGAACTTGACGGGTTAGAAGAAAAGGCGCTTAAAACAGGCGCGTCTAAACTCTACGTTCTTGATTTAACTGACGATTACGTTGATAACTATATTATACCTTGCGTTAAAGCAGGCGCAATTTATGAAGAATATCTTTTAGGTACTTCACACGCTCGTCCTTGTATCGCAAAGGCTATGGCTGAAATTGCTATTAAAGAAGGCGCTGACGCTATTGCTCACGGCTGTACCGGTAAGGGTAACGACCAAGTTCGTTTTGAACTTACCTTTAAGCACTTCTGCCCGAACATGAAAATCATTGCTCCGTGGCGTGAATGGGATATTAAGTCCCGTGAAGAAGAAATTGATTATGCAGAAGCGCATAACGTTCCTTTAAAAATTAACAGGGAAACCAACTATTCTAAAGATAAAAACTTGTGGCACTTATCTCACGAAGGTTTAGATTTGGAAGACAGGGGTAACGAACCTACTTATGAAAAGAAAGGCTTTTTGGAACTCGGCGTATCTCCTATCGACGCGCCCGATAAGCCCACTTACGTTGAAATTGAATTTGCTCAAGGCGCGCCCGTTGCATTAGACGGCAAGAAGATGAGCGCTAAAAACATTATCTTAAAACTTAACGAACTCGGCGGGGCAAACGGTATAGGTATTCTTGATATCGTTGAAAACCGTTTGGTTGGTATGAAGTGCCGTGGCGTTTATGAAACGCCCGATGGAACGATTTTATATAAAGCGCACAGCGTTTTAGAAACTTTGTGTCTTGATAAAATCACTATGCACGAAAAGCAGAAACTCGCTATCACTTACGGGGAACTTGTTTATAACGGACAATGGTTCACTCCGCTCCGTGAAGCGCTTGCGGCGTTCGTTGATAAAACACAAGAAAAAGTTACCGGTAAAGTTCGCTTAAAACTTTACAAAGGTAATATGATTAACGCAGGTGTATGGAGTCCTTATTCTTTGTACAGCGAAGAGATTGCAACTTTCGGTGAAAGTGATTATAATCAGAAAGATGCTGACGGCTTTATAAATCTTTTCGGCTTGCCTATTAAAGTTCAAGCAATGGTAGACGAAGAAAATAATAAATAAGGCTAAAAAATATATCGTCCTGCACGGTCTTTTTCCGCGCAGGACAATTTCATTTGAAACGGAGAAAATTAAAATGGCAAAAATGTGGACGGGGCGTACCGACGGCGTTACCGATAAAATTGCAGACGACTTCAATTCTTCAATTAAGTTTGATAGCAGAATGTATAAGCAAGATATTATCGGCAGCATGGCGCACGCAAGTATGCTTGGCGCAAAAAACATAATCTCAAAAATTGACGCAGATACGATTATTGACGGCTTAAACGGAATATTGAGTGATTTGGAAAGCGGTGCGCTTGAAATTGACTACTCTGCTGAAGATATACATATGTTCGTTGAACAGGTTTTAACCGAAAGAATAGGTGAAACGGGTAAAAAACTTCACACCGCAAGAAGCCGTAACGACCAAGTTGCGCTCGATATGAGAATGTATATGCGCGAACAGACCGATATCGTTATAAATAAAATAGACGAATTATTAAAAGCAATCGTCTTAAAGGCGGAAGAACATAAAACGTCCATAATGCCGGGATACACGCATTTACAGCGCGCGCAACCCGTAACGTTCGGGCATCATCTTTTGGCGTACGCAATGATGCTTATCCGTGATAAAGAAAGATTTTTTGACTTAAAAAAGCGCATTAACGTAAGCCCTATAGGGTGTTGCGCCCTTGCGGGGACTACTTACGATACCGATAGGGTTATGGAAGCAGAAACTCTCGGCTTTAGTGAAATTGCTTTAAATAGTATAGACGGCGTTTCAGATAGGGATTTTTGTGTGGAATTTACCGCAGCAGCGTCAATGCTTATGATGCACTTATCAAGGTTTAGTGAAGAAATAATTTTGTGGAGCAGTTGGGAATTTAAGTTCGTTGAACTTTCAGATGCGTTTACCACAGGTTCTTCAATAATGCCCCAGAAAAAGAACTCTGATATGGCGGAACTCGTTCGTGGCAAAACGGGCAGGGTTTACGGTGATTTAATGGGCATTTTAACCGTTCTTAAAGGAATTCCGCTTGCTTATAACAAAGATATGCAAGAAGATAAAGAAGGCGTGTTTGATGCGGTTGATACGGTCAAGATGTGCCTTGACGTGTTTGCGCCTATGGTTGCAACTATGAAAGTTTTGAAAGAAAATATGCTTTCCGCCGCGCAAAAGGGTTTATTAACGCCACCGATTTAGCAGATTATATGGTTAAGAAAGGATTGCCTTTTAGAACTGCTTATAAAATAGTTGGTCAAATCGTAGGGGACTGTATCGCTTGCGGAAAGGTTTTAGAAACTTTAACTATAGAAGAATATAAAAAATATAGCGACGTGTTTGATAGTGACCTTTATGATGAAATAAGCCTTGTAACGTGCGTTAATAAGCGTATATCCGAAGGCGGAACTTCACCTAAATCGGTTGAAAAACAATTAGAATACGTTAAAGGGAAAATAGGCAATGTATAAAGTATTTATAGACGGTAGCGCAGGCACGACGGGGCTTAAAATAGAGAAACGCTTATCCGCGCAAAGTGATATAACTTTAATAAAACTTACCGAAGAAAATAGAAAAGATTTATCTGCAAGAAAAGAAGCGTTAAATGCTTCAGACGTTGCGTTTTTGTGCTTGCCTGATGCTGCGGCTATAGAAGCAGTTTCTTTAATAGAAAATAAAAACGTAAAGGTTATTGATACTTCTACAGCGCATAGGGTAAATCCAGAATGGACGTACGGGTTCCCTGAACTTAAAGGTGTAAGGGAAAAAATTGCAAGTTCAAATAGAATTGCTAATCCGGGTTGCCATGCAAGCGGTTTTATAGCGCTTATAAATCCGCTAGTTGATGCAGGGCTTATAGATAAAACCGCGCTTCTTACCTGTTTTTCTATAACGGGGTATACCGGCGGTGGTAAAAAGATGATAGCCGAATACGAAAGCGAAGATAAACCGCTTCTTTACGGCGCGCCCCGTCAATACGGCTTAACTCAAACGCATAAGCATTTGCCGGAAATGAGCGCTATATGCGGTCTTGAAAACGCCCCCGCGTTCTGTCCGATTGTTGCGGATTATCCGCGCGGTATGGAAGTAACCGTTCCGCTATTTAAGAGCCAACTTAAAGGTAGCGTAGAAGACGTTAAAAATATATATAAGGCTATATATAACGGCGCGTTGGTTAAGTACGTAGAAGAAAACGCGGAAGGCGGATTTTTATCTGCTAGTTCTATGGCTGGTAAAGACGGTATGGAAGTTTCCGTGTTTGGTAACGGCGATAGAATTTTATTAGTATCAAGGTTTGATAATTTAGGAAAGGGCGCAAGTGGCGCTGCTATACAAAATATGAATATACTTCTCGGCAGAGATGAAACTGCCGGGCTAGAACTTTAATAGAAGAAGGAGAAATGGGTTTACTATGGAATTGATAAAAGGTGGCGTTTGCGCCGCAAAGGGTTTTACTGCAAACGGAGTGCATTGTGGAATTAGGCATAACCGTAAAAAACGTGATTTAGCGCTTATTTTTAGCGAAGTGCCTGCAACGGCTGCGGCTGTGTATACCACTAATTTAGTTAAGGGCGCGCCCTTATTAGTAACGAAAGCGCATATAGCAAACGGCGTTGCGCAGGCTGTTATTTGTAACAGCGGAAACGCTAACACCTGCAACGCAAACGGCGTTGAAATTGCAGAAAAGATGAGCGCGTTAGTTGCAGAAAAATTAAACATTAAGGCTGAAGACGTTGTCGTTGCAAGTACGGGCGTTATAGGTCAGCCGTTAAATATCACGCCTATTGAAAACGGTATGGATGCTTTGGCAGACGGTTTGAGTGTAGACAGCGGAACGAACGCCGCTGAAGCGATTATGACAACCGACCTTGCCGTAAAAGAAGTTGCCGTTGAATTTACCGTAGGCGGTAAAGTTTGCCGTATGGGCGGTATTGCAAAGGGTAGCGGTATGATACACCCTAATATGGCAACTATGTTGGTATTCATTACTACCGACGCTAAAATTTCTTCTGAAATGCTCAATAAAGCGTTAAAGAGCGATATTCAAGAAACGTTTAATATGATTAGCATTGACGGCGATACTTCAACTAACGATATGGTTACCGTTTTAGCAAACGGTATGGCTGGCAATGAAGAAATTACCGAAGACAATGAAGATTTTAAGGAATTTATGAAAGCCTTAAATTCTGTAAACGTTGCGCTTTGCAGAATGATTGCAGGCGACGGCGAAGGCGCAAGCAAACTTTTGGAATGTTCAGTAACGGGTGCAAAAACGCTTAAAGATGCAAAAACGGTTGCAAAAAGCGTAATTTGCTCTAGCCTATTAAAAGCCGCTATGTTCGGTGCAGATGCTAACTGGGGGCGCGTGCTTTGCGCTATCGGTTATTCGGGCGCAGACGTTGACGTTAATAAAATTGACGTTGCGTTTAAGTCAATTAAGGGTATTATACCCGTATGCAAAAACGGTAGTGGCGTAGAATTTTCTGAAGAAAAGGCTAAAGAAATTTTACTTGAAAAGGAAATTATTATTATGGTTGACCTTAACGACGGTGAATATTCATCTAAAGCGTGGGGTTGTGACTTAACTTACGATTACGTTAAAATTAACGGCGATTATCGCACTTAATAAGGGGTTTAATATGGATAAGAATTTTTCTAACGCGCTCCGCGCTGAAGTATTGACGCAGGCGCTTCCTTACATACAAAATTATAACGGCAAAGTTTTAGTAGTAAAATACGGCGGAAACGCAATGATAAACCAAACCTTAAAAGAACAGGTTATGGAAGATTTAGTGCTTTTAACTTTAGTTGGCGTTAAAGTGGTTTTAGTGCACGGTGGCGGACCTGAAATTAGTGAAATGATGGCTAAACTCGGTAAAAAGCCAGAGTTCGTTGACGGGCTACGCGTTACAGATAAAGAAACTGTTGATATAGTTCAAATGGTGCTTGCAGGTAAAGTAAACAAGTCGCTTGTAAATTTTTTAGAGATGAAAGGCGGAAAGGCTATGGGCGTTTCCGGTATGGACGGTAGACTTATTGAAGCCAAGATGAAAGATAAAAGGCTGGGTTACGTTGGCGAAATAACCAAAATTAACATTGATTGCGTAAAAGATTTATTAGAAAAAGGGTATATTCCGGTAATATCTACCGTAGGCTGTGATGACGAAGGTAACGTTTACAATATTAACGGCGATACCGCTGCGGCGCGTATTGCAGGGGCGTTAAATGCTGAAAGGCTTATTATGATGACCGATATTGCAGGCTTACTTAAAGATAAAGACGACCCTTCAACTTTAATTCCTGAAATAACCATAAGCCAAGCGAACGAACTAATGGCAAACGGCGTGGTTCAGGGCGGTATGATACCTAAAGTAAAATGTTGCATAGACGCGATTGGACACGGTGTTAAAAACGTAGTTATTATGGACGGAAGAATTCCGCACTCTATTTTAATGGAAATTTTAACGGACGAAGGCGCTGGCACTATGGTAGTTGGTGACTAATATGTGTAATTTAATGAATAAAGATAAAGAATACGTTGCTAATACTTACGCGCGTTTCCCTGTGGAAATTGCAAGCGGTAAAGGCTCTATACTGTATTCTACGGACGGTAAAGAATATATTGATTTGGGTTCGGGCATAGGCGTTACTGCGTTCGGGATTTCTGATGAAGAATGGGTAAAAGCCGTTACCGAGCAGTTAAATAAAGTTCAACACGTTTCAAACCTATATTATACAGAACCTTGCGCGGAACTTGCAAAAATTTTATGTACGCGTACGGGTATGAAAAAGGTTTTCTTTGCTAATTCTGGCGCTGAAGCAAACGAATGCGCTATTAAAGTTGCAAGAAAGTATGCTGCGGATAATAAGGGTGAAGATTACAACGTCATAATAACGCTTAAAAACAGTTTTCATGGCAGAACGTTGACAACCCTTGCCGCAACCGGTCAAGACGTTTTTCACGCCAAATTTAAGCCTTTAACAAGCGGTTTCGTTTACGCGACGGCTAACGACCTTGAAAGCGTTGAAAAACTTGTTAAAGAAAATAAAGTTTGCGGTATTTTGATGGAGTGCGTTCAGGGCGAAGGCGGTGTTATTGCGCTCGATAAAGATTTCGTTACGGGCGTGGAAAAAATCTGTCGCGCAAACGATATTATTTTGATGATAGACGAAGTTCAAACGGGTAACGGGAGAACGGGGGAACTTTACGCGTATATGAATTACGGCATTTCACCTGACGTTATTACTACGGCTAAAGGGCTTGGCGGTGGGCTACCGATAGGCGCTTGCATTATGAGCGAAAAAGTGCAAAGCGTTTTAGGTTTCGGCGACCACGGCTCTACTTACGGCGGTAACCCCGTGTGCGCTGCGGGCGCTATAAGCGTTATAAATAGAATAGATAAAAAATTGCTTGACGGCGTTAAAGAAAAAAGTGATTACGCGTTCAAACAGTTGGGTTCTGCTAAAGGCGTTGAAAGCGTTTCGGGCGCAGGACTTATGATAGGGTTTAAGACGGTTAAAAGCGCTAAAGACGTGGTTAATCAATGTATTGAAAAGGGAGTGCTTTGCCTTACAGCAAAAGATAAAGTAAGGCTTTTGCCAGCGCTCAATATTCCTTTTGAAACGTTTAAAAAAGCAATAGATATAATTAAAGAAGTTTGCGAAAATTAAAGGAGAATACAATGAACTTAAAAGGTAAAAGTTTTTTGAAACTTTTGGATTTTACCCCTGAAGAAATAGACGGACTTATAAATCTTGCCGTTGAATTAAAAAGTAAAAAGAAAAATGGAATTTTACATAGAGAATGCGAAGGTAAAAACATAGCGTTAGTTTTTGAAAAGACTAGTACGCGTACTCGTTGTAGTTTTGAAGTTGCGGCATCTGATTTAGGGATGACTGCCGTTTATTTAGACCCGTCAGGCTCGCAAATAGGTAAAAAAGAAAGTATTGCGGATACTGCGCGCGTTTTGGGGCGTATGTTCGACGGTATAGAATACCGCGGTTACGGTCAAGAAATAGTTGAAGACCTTGCTAAATATGCAGGCGTACCCGTATGGAACGGCTTAACTAACGAATTCCATCCCACGCAAATACTTGCAGACTTTATGACGATAACAGAACACTTTGGCTCATTAAAGGGCAAAAAACTAGTTTATATGGGTGACGCAAGGTATAATATGGGCAACTCTTTAATGGTTGGCTCGGCAAAAATGGGTATGCACTTCGTTGCGTGCGCGCCGGAAAAATATTTCCCTGATAAAGCGCTTGTTGACGAGTGTAAGTTAATTGCAGAACAAACGGGTGCGGTTTTAGAGTTTATAACCGACCCTATGGTTGCAACTAAAGATGCCGACGTTATTTATACTGACGTTTGGGTTTCAATGGGTGAGCCTAACGAAGTGTGGAAAGAAAGAATTACCGACCTTTTACCTTATCAAGTAAATAAAAAGGCAATGGATAACGCTGGGGCAAAATGTCGCTTTATGCATTGTTTGCCTGCTTTCCACGACCTTAACACCGTTATCGGTAAAGATATTTATGAAAAATTCGGCATTACCGCAATGGAAGTTACTGACGAAGTTTTTGAAAGCGAGCAGTCAATTGTATTCGACCAAGCGGAAAACAGAATGCACACGATAAAAGCAGTAATGCTTGCAACGCTAAAATAAGCAAATATATACTTAAAAGAAGTTTTACAAATGAAAAAACCCCGATAAAACGCAATAGTTTTATCGGGGTTTTGATTTTATGATTTTATAATTTTAAGCGTGTTTTTTCTTGTTAGTTAAAAGTAATATAATTAGCGCCGATATAGTAATGGTTGCGGTTATAATACATATAAGCGTACAAGAGAATTGCCAACTTGTAGCGTCTATTATAGCGCCTATAATCGTTGGTGAAAGCCCTGCCGCGTAACCGCCCGCAGCGTTCATTAATCCGGCGTGAGCGCCCGCGTTTATATAAGAACTCATCTTATATGATATTACGCTGAATATTATGGTTATAAGCGCTTGAGCAAGTATTAAAAAGACCATAATAACGATTAGCGCAACTATTAAGTTTACGTCAAATAAGAATATTCTTAAAAAAGCAAAAACAGTTGCAATTATAAGATAAATTAAACCTACTTTTATAAAGTTGCCTGATTTTTCACAATGGTTTATTGCTATAACTGGTCCTAACATAGTTGCAAGCGGGGCAAGTACGGAAATTAAAATGCTAACTGAATTTTCCAAACCGTAATTTTCAGTTATAAGGTTAGGTAACCAGTTGAGCGTTGCGTAATAAACGCTGTGTATAAATAGGCTTAAAATAAAAGTTACTACGTAAAACAGCGCTTTTTTATTTTTGGTTTCAAGCGTGAACGGAAGATTTGCGTTTTCCGTTTTTACTGCGGTAACCGTTTCGGCTTTAATAGTGGCGCGCTTAATATTTTCACAAAGCATAATGGCAATAAAATAAATTATTGCGGAAAGTGAAAGTATAATACCTAAAATTATAAACGGTAAATCCCAACGCCCGAAAGAAACGAAAAGGGAAGACGAGCCGTAAGAAATTATACCTGCAACCGCCATACCTACGTTCATTGCAGTATTTGCTTTTGGGTGCATATTTTTGGGTAGGTATTTATTGAATACGGCAAGGCACATACCCCACACACCGGCTTGTAAAATGCCGTTTAATGATAAAAGCCACCACAGTTGCCACATCCCGGTAACAAGCGCAACCAAAACGGTTACAATACCCGAAAGGAATATGCTTATTGCCATATACCACTTAATATTGATTTTATCCATAGTAAAAAAGAAGATTACTTGAGTGGTTGAATAGGTTATAAAATAATAGGTCATTGCAAGGCTAGTTTCGGCTTTACTTACGCTAAAAACTTGCATTATTTCCACAAGTTCAGCCGTGTAAACGTTTTTACTACCCGTCATTATTATCCATAAAAAAGCACTTGCAAATATTAAAAAATTATAGCGCCGTTTTTCAGTCATAAATTTTACCTTTTTATACTATCGTATTTTTCGCAAGTTATTTTATAACTAATAAAATTAAAAGTCAATTAAAATAAGTTTGTAATGCACATTAATATTTTTTAAATACGGCTAAAAAACCCTTGACAAAATTTTCCGATTTTTGTATACTTATTTACGCTTTGAAATAACTGCCACAGGGCAAAGGAAGGTGAAAGAGAATGTCTATCGTTAGAGTTGGTGAAAACGAAAATATTGACAGCGCTTTAAGACGTTTTAAGAGAAAATGTTCTAGAGACGGTATTATTGGCGACCTTCGTAAAAAAGAACATTACGAAAAACCTTCCGTAAGAAAAAAGAAAAAGTCTGAAGCAGCAAGAAAAAGAAGCATTAAAGGCTAAACAAATGTAATCTACCGAAGATAACCTTCGGTAGATTTTATTTTTAAAGCGCGGTATATGTCGTATCGTGTCGAAAACAACTTTTAAAGGGAGATTATGTAATGCACGAAGAAGGTAAATCTTTAAAGCAATATTGCAAAGAAGCAAAGAAAAGGTTAAAACAGGGGTTTTGGCAAAACTATCATAAAGATTTAAGTGAAGGGTTAGAACGCGCGGAAAGTTTGGGCGTTTCGTCATCAAAAGTTAAAGAGTATTATGCAGTCCGCGCGCGTGAGAGCCTTAAAAACAGCGGGGAAGAAAAAGAAGCGTTTTATAGAAAAGTTAAAAAACTTTTGGATGAAGAAGGTGAAGTTTCAAACGCGTTAGGTAGGCTTACAGATACCGAATATTTTAATACGCTATCCTATGAAGAAAAACAGCGCTATACATTATCGCTTTCGGAAAAATATTTGCAGGCGATAGAACGCTACAGAAAAGAAAAAGCGTTAGGTTACGAATAGTAAGTTGGTTTTTACCCTTATAAAGTTAAATTTTGCGGTTGCAAAACGGCAGGTTTTATTGTATAATAATTATGATAAAGTTTGCAAATTTGTTATAAGGAGTTGTTTATGTTTGAATGCTTTGAAAATTTAGTGAACACTAGGCAATCTTGCCGTGAGTTTAACGATAAGCCGTTAGATGCTTCGGTGGTTGAAAAAATAGCCACGCTTGCGCTTAAAGCGCCATCAGCGTGCAATAGCCAGCCTTGGAAAATGTATTTGGTTACCAAACCTGAAAAAGTTAAAGCCGTTGCGGAGTCTTTACAAGAACGCGGGCGTAACCCGTTCGTAAGTAAAGCAAAAGCGTTCGTAGTGGTTTCAGAAAGAGATGCAACGTTATTTGAATCAGCAGTTCAAAAATTCGGCAAAAATCATTTTGTAAAATACGACATAGGCGAACTAGTAGCGTATTTGACGCTAGGCGCGCAAAGTTTAGGGGTTAGTTCTTGCATTATCGGTTGGATAGAGCAAGAAAAACTTAAAAAAGCAGTCGGTATGCCGGAAGGGGAAGTAAGTAATATCGTTGTAGCGTTGGGGTATTCGGATATTCCTGTAAGAGAAAAAAAGAGAAAGGACGCTGTAGAAGTAATTAAAATTATTTAATATAAACTTAAAAGCGCGGGTATAAATATACTTCCGCGCTTTAGTTTATGATAATTTATTTGTTTGGGTATTTTCGCTAAAGCCTAAACTTATGAGTAAGGCAACGTTTACTTTACGCATCGTCTTTTCAGAAAGTTCGCCTATACGCTCTTTTAATCGCCGCTTGTCAAGTGTTCGGATTTGTTCTAAAAGAATAACGGAATCTTTTGACAAGCCGAATTCATGCGCGTTTAGTTCAATATGCGTGGGTAGTTTTGCTTTATTTATTTGGCTGGTAACAGCCGCGGCAATAACGGTGGGGCTATATTTATTACCCGTGTCGTTTTGTACAATAAGTATAGGGCGAACACCGCCTTGTTCGCTACCGACTACGGGGCTTAAGTCGGCATAATACAATTCTCCTCTTTTAATCATAACGTCTCCGATGTGTCAAGTAATTCCCATTATCAGTTTATGTATTTTATTAAATAACGGTGAGTATTATACTTGAACGCCTGTATGATTTTACCCTAAACGGCTAAAGTTATACTACTTAATTAAAAGTAATTAAAAAGGATAATTAAAATCTTTAATTATTTTGTTGACTTATTGCGAAAAAATGGTATAATAATAAAGCGTTGAAAATAAATTTCAAGGTTTAAAAATATTTATTGTAAAAAACAACAATTCATAGTTAAACGGACATGTCGTGATAAACACGGCGGCGTTCGCAACAAAGTTGCTCGGCAAAATATTGTTGCATCCGTTTAACATTAAGTTTTTATAAATAATTAAGGTTCCATAGTTAAACGGATATAACAAGCCCCTCCTAAGGAAACGCTTTATCCGTCATATATCACTAAATATAGTACATAACAGAGCAAATATACACCATATATTGTGTTTTGTCAACACAAAAAATCAAATCGGTATAAAAATCGGTATAAATTTTATAATTTTCGTTCCGTTTAATAACTTTCAAAACGTTAAAATCTTTCCGTAGCGTAATCGGATAACGCAATCGCCTCCTAAGCGATAGACTGTGGGTTCAATTCCCGCCGGAAAGGCCAAAAAGAGATTGTTCGCAAGAGCAATCTCTTTATTTTTGCTTTCCTAAACTTTGCGGAGGCGATGCGTTTTGCATTGACTTTTTTATTCATAAGTAGTATAATAGATACATACCACATTTCTTTTTTACTTTTAATACACAAGTTTTAGACAGCATTATTAAAT
>JAFVOV010000091.1 GCA_017505675.1 Clostridia bacterium | reverse complement strand
GACTTCCCCGCAGACGAACTTATTGATGTAAACAACGTTATCTGCATCCCCCACCTTGGCGCGTCTACTGAAGAAGCAGAAGAAAACTGCGCTATTATGGCTGCAAAACAACTTATTGATTACATTGAAAACGGCAACATTGTAAACAGCGTA
This sequence comes from Clostridia bacterium, assembly GCA_017505675.1. Taxonomy (GTDB): domain Bacteria; phylum Bacillota; class Clostridia; order Christensenellales; family Borkfalkiaceae; genus UBA1259. The sequence continues at coordinate 2,708 of JAFVOV010000091.1, read as the reverse complement.
AACTACCCCACCTGCTCTATGCCGAGAACGACTGATAATAGGTTGGTTATTCTTCATAAGAACACCCAAAATATTCTTGCACAAATCACCGGCACGGTAGGCAACGAAGGAATTAACATTTCTAACCTAACAAACCAAAGCAAAGGCGATTTTGCCGTTACCATTTTGGATATCGACAGCAAAGTTTCTGACGAAGCAATCGCACATATTTCACAAGTTGAAAATATTATTAAGGTTAGAGTTATTAAGTAATTTAGTTATTCAACCTATCAGCGGACGAAAAAAATCGTCCGCTTTTTTATTTTTAAAAATACGAACATTTGTTTGACTTTTAATAAAAAGCAGAGTATAATGTGATTAAAGGTGAACTATGTTAGATGAAAAAAGACTTAAAATTTTATCAGAAGGCGCAAAGTATGACGTATCTTGTTCTTCAAGTGGGTCAAAACGGCAAAATAAAGCGGGCGGAATAGGCAACGCTTGCTTTGGCGGTATTTGCCACTCTTTTACACAGGACGGAAGGTGCATTTCCCTACTTAAAATTCTTATGAGTAACGATTGCCATTACGACTGCAAATATTGTATAAACAGATGCTCAAACGGCACGGAAAGAGCCACCGCCGAACCTGACGAGATTTGTAAACTTACAATGGAATTTTATAAGCGCAATTATATTGAAGGGCTATTCTTATCTTCCGCGGTAGTGAAAAACCCTAACTATACTATGGAAAGGTTGTTTGATACTGTAAAAAAGTTGCGCACGGAATATCATTTTAACGGATATATTCACTTAAAAGGAATACCAAGCGCAGACAAACTGCTTATTGAGCGCACGGGGTTTTACGTTGATAGAATAAGTTTTAACGTAGAACTGCCTAGTGAAAGAAGCCTAAAACTGCTTGCCCCACAAAAGAGCAAATCCGCAATAATAGAGCCTATGAAAATGCTCGCAATGGATAAATATTACGATAATCCGTTAAAACTTAACCGAAGAAAAGATTTTCTGCCCGCAGGTCAAACTACGCAGATGATTATAGGCGCATCACCAGAATCAGACGCGCACATATTAAAGCTTACCGAATATATGTATAGGGTTTATAAATTAAAGCGCGTTTATTATTCTAATTACACGCCAACAAACTTCAACACTTCCCTATTACCGCAAGTGCAAGCGCCACTAATAAGGGAACACCGATTATATCAAGCAGACTGGCTTTTAAGGTTTTACGGTTTCACCGCAGATGAAATCACGGGTGAAGACGGAAATTTATCTACCGAGTACGACCCCAAATGCGCGTGGGCGTTAAAAAACTTGGGGCTTTTCCCCGTAGAGATAAACTCTGCGTCACCAGAAATGCTTATACGCGTACCCGGAATAGGCGTTAAAAGCGCGTATAGAATAATGCAAGCGCGAAAAAACGCAAAACTAGATTTTTGTGATTTGAAAAGATTAAGGGTTGTATTAAAACGCGCTCAACATTTTATTACTTGCAACGGAAAATTTATGGGTAGTAAAAACGAATACGCAATAAAAAATCTGCTTATAGGCGCAGAAATCAACCAAAGCGGTGAGCAATTATCAATGTTTGGCGGTGAAGCAGGATTTTCCGCGCTCACGGGGGAATTATGAAAATATTTCTTATAGATAATAATATTGACGGGTTACTTTCTGCCCTTTACCTATCTTTTACCGAAAAAATATATCCTGACGACGTTGTTGATAAAAAAAGTTTTCAGCCAAGACTTGACGCGCTCGCTATGGATATTATATCCGATAATAACAAAGTGAATAGAGTAAAAACCGCTCTTTTTAAATACGGTGGCGACGATATAATAGCCCACCTTAAAGTTTGCCTTTCTTCTTGCGCGGCGGGCGCAATATATATTGCTTTTAAATACGCTTACCTTACCCTAAAAAAGCGCAGGGACGTTTCAGAAGAATTGAGCGAAAAAGTCGTTTCTGATTTTTCTTTTACCGTGCAAAAGGTGTTACACGAGCGCCATATAGTAAGCGGTTTTTTGAGATTTAAAGAAAGCGCTGGCGGAGTAATGTACGCGCAATACGCGCCTGATAACGATATAACTTCCATTTTAGCCCCGCACTTTTTAAGACGGCTAGGCAGTTTGCCATTTATTATTCACGACGTTAGGCGCGGTAAAATTGCAATTTCAGACGGTAGAGCAATTAAAATTGATTATACTGACTTACCCGTAAACTTTTCACCAGCAGAAACGGAAACGGCTATAAATGCTTTATGGCGTAGATACTATAAAGAAATAAATATTAAGGAACGCCAAAACTTACGCCAGCAAGCAAGTTATTTTCCCCACCGTTACAGAAAATATTGTTTTGAAACTTGGGAATAAAAAACAAAAAACGACCACTGTTTATGGTCGTTTTAATTTTGATAAATTTATAATTTCAATAAACGCGCGGCGTTATCATATAAAACTTTTTCTTTATCTTGTTCAGATAAAAACGGGTCGTTTACTACACTACCAACGTACATAGCAGGCGCGCATATAGGAAAATCCGTTCCAAATAAAAACTTATTATTCCCAACGGTTTTAATTCCGTGCGACAGCATACCGAAACGGAAAAGTCCCGTCCCTGATAAATCTAGATAATAGTTATCGTATTTTTTTAATCTTTCAAGATGCGCAATATACTTATCCCTTTCGCCCGGATGCGCCGCAACGAAAGTTAT
>JAFVOV010000090.1 GCA_017505675.1 Clostridia bacterium | reverse complement strand
GTTGACGGTTCAAAAAATAAAGTTGCAAGTTTTTTATACTTACATTTATCTTGATATTTAACGGGGTTTTTAATAATATCTTGCGCTTTTTCTATAAGCGCGTCAATTTCATTAACCGAAAAATCGGTGATTGCAAGCAAATTTCTCATAAAAATCTCCTTGAAATTACGCTTTTATCCAACTTTCGTCAGAGGGGTTATCCCTGAACGCTTTAAGCCTTTCAACGTCAGTCGCTTTAATATAACCAGTTTCCGCAGCAACGGTAATTACGGTATCAAAATCAGTAAGAGAAACGTTTTTAACGTTTGCTTCTTTTAATCTTTCAAGACCTTTTTTCATGCCGTAAGTATAGATGCTTACAATACCTAAAACTTCAGCGCCTGCTTCACGGAGCGCTTCAACTACGTCTATACAACTGCCACCGGTAGAAATTAAATCTTCTATAACAACGACTTTAGTTCCTTTCTCTAACTTACCTTCAATTTTATTATTTCTGCCGTGGTCTTTACTTGAACCACGAACGTAACCCATAGGCATACCGAGAATATGACCAGCGATTGCCGCGTGAGCAATACCTGCGGTACTAGTTCCAAAAAGCGCTTCCGCTTCGGGATATTCTTTTTTAACGGTTTCCGCAATAGCGTTTTCAACGATAATTCTTTCTTCAGGTGCGGTAAGAATTAACCTATTATCGCAATAAATAGGACTTTTAATTCCACTAGCCCAAGTAAAAGGTTCGTCAGGGCGCAAAAACACAGCCTTAATTTTAAGTAAACATTCGGCAACTTTTTTACTGATTTCCATATTAGTATCTCCTTATATTTTATCCTAAAAATTCTTTAACGCATTGTCTGTAAGCGGCAACGGGGTCTTCCGCACCCGTAATAGACCTTCCAACAACGATATAATCAGAGCCGAGTTCTTTTGCAAGAGCGGGCGTGGTTACGCGCTTTTGGTCACCAACCGCGTCACCAGCAAGCCTTATACCCGGTGTTATTGTTAAAAATTCTTTACCGCAAACGTCTTTAACTTTACCTGCTTCAAGCGGTGAACAAACTACACCGTCAAGCCCGCAATTTTTAGCGTTTTCAGCGTAACTCATAACAACTTGGTCAAGGGGCTTATCTATAAGAAGTTCGTTAGTCATAAGTTCTTGATTAGTTGAAGTAAGTTGCGTAACGGCGATTAAAAGCGGTCTTGTACCGTCTTGACGGGTTAAACCTTCTAAAGCGCCTTTCATCATTATAGAACCGCCACTTGCGTGTAAGTTTACCATATCCACGTCATACCCCGAAAGCACCGCCATTGATTTTTTAACGGTATTAGGAATATCGTGAAGTTTAAGGTCTAAAAATATTTTGTGACCGCGACGTTTAATTTCTTTTACGATTTCCACACCGCCAGCGTAAAATAATTCCATTCCAACCTTTAAGTAAGGCTTTTCTTCCTTGAATTTGTCAAGGAAAGAAAAGAGTTGTTCTTTTCCGTTAAAATCGCACGCGATTATTACGTCTTTTTTCATTTGTGTGCCTCCCCTATAATATCTTTAAGAGATTTTATTTTATATTTTTCCATAACTTGCGGTAAATTGTTTATAATATCCCTACAAGCAAACGGATTTACTAAATTTTCCGCGCCAACTTGAACTGCGCTTGCGCCAGCCAGCATCATTTCTATAACGTCTTCAGCGCACGATACGCCACCTATACCCATAATAGGAAGTTTAACGGCTTCATAGACTTGATAAACCATTTTAAGCGCTATAGGGAAAATTGCCCTACCCGAAAATCCGCCGATTTTATTTGCGATTACCGGGCGCTTTGTTTTTAAATCAATCCTTAAACCTTGTGACGTATTGATTAAACTTATTCCGTCTGCGCCACCTTGTTCACACGCTTTAGCAATCGAAACTATATCGGTTACGTTTGGCGTAAGTTTAATATATATGGGTTTTGTTGTTACTTTTTTAACGGCTTTTGTTACCGCTTCAACGTTTTCAGGAAGCGTTCCAAAACTCATTCCGCCCTTATGAACGTTAGGGCAACTTACGTTTACTTCAATAATATCAACGTCTTTTACGGCGTTTATTTTTTCACAACACTCAACGTATTCGTCAATAGAAAATCCGCTTATATTTGAAATAATAGGTTTTCTATAAATAGTGCGAAGTTTTGGTATTTCTTCTGAAATAACTTTATCTATACCGGGATTTTGCAAACCTATGGAGTTAATTAAACCAGCGGTACATTCTGCAATTCTCGGCGTGGGGTTACCAAATCTTGGCTCTTTAGTAGTGCCTTTAATTGATATTGCGCCCAAAATATTTATATCGTAAATATCGTTAAATTCATAACCAAACCCGAAAGTTCCGCTTGCGGGAATAACGGGGTTATCAAGTTTAACACCCGATAATGAAGTGGAAATATCTACCATATTATTTCCTCCTTTGAAAGAACGGGCCCGTCCTTACATATACGCTTATTACCATATTTAGTTTTACACGAACATCCCATACAAGAGCCGAACCCGCACCCCATTCTTTCTTCAAAAGAATAAGAGCCGTCAGTATTAGTTGCGTTGTATACCGCTTTAAGCATAGGTTCAGGTCCGCAAGTATAAACGTGAGTGTAGCCTTCAACTTCTTTTATAGCGTCAGTTACAAAACCTTTCACGCCAAAACTGCCGTCCGCAGTTGCAACTAGAACGCGAATTCCTAAATCTTCAAACTCATTTTTATAAAAAATTTCGCTTGCGGTGTTAAAACCTATAATTACGGTAGGGGTTTTACCTTCCGCAATGAGTTTTTTCGCCAAATTGTATAGCGGTGGAACGCCAACGCCACCACCGATTAAAAGAGGTTTTTCTCCAGAAAATTCGGTAAAATAGCCGTTTCCAAGCCCTGTTAAAATATCTAATTTTTTCCCAGCGTCGTATCCGGACATTTGTTCCGTGCCTTTACCTACGACTTTGTAAATTATAGTTAATTTTCCGTCTTCATAATCACACACGGATATCGGGCGGCGCAAATACAACCCGTCAAGTTCGATATTTACGAACTGACCCGGTCTTTCAATAGCGCTAGTATCGCCCGAAAGTGTCATTTTATAAACGGAATCCGTAAGTTTATCGTTAGTTAAAACGGTAAAAATTCCTTTTTTCAAAACAGTTTCTCCTTAAATTTTTAAGCGTCGATAGTCGATATGCAAAGCGTGGTTTCTTCTAATACGTCAAGAAGAACCCTTACGGTATCAAGCGCGGTAAACATTGTTACGTTATTTTCAACCGCTGCGCGCCTAATTTGATAACCGTCGCTTGCCTCGCCGATAGAATTTACGTCCCTAGTGCTTATAACGTAAGTAACGTAACCACGGCGGATAGAATCGAGAATTTCTTCGCTTCCTTCACTAATTTTTGCCTTAACTCTAGTTCTTATACCGTTTTCTTTTAAGAATTTAGCAGTTCCCGCAGTTGCTTCAATATTAAAGCCTAAATTATAAAATCTTCTAACTAAAGGAAGCGCTTCTTCTTTATCACAGTCAGCAACCGAAACTAAAAGAGTTCCGTAGTTCATAACGTTCATACCTGACGCTTGCAATGCTTTATAAAGAGCGCGGGTAAGTTTATCGTCATAACCTATTGCTTCACCGGTTGACTTCATTTCAGGTGAAAGATATGCGTCAAGACCTTTTAATTTATTGAAAGAGAAAGCCGGCGCTTTAACGTACCAACGTTTTTTCTCTGCAGGATACGTTTCCGTTATCCCTTGTTCTTTAAGGCTTTGACCTAAAATAACCCTAGTTCCTATATCCGCTAAACTATAGCCTGTAGATTTAGAAAGGAAGGGAACGGTTCTTGATGAACGCGGGTTTACTTCTATAACGTAAACGTCTTCATTTTTATCAACGATAAACTGAATGTTATAAAGCCCAACAATACCTATGCCAAGACCGAGTTTTTTACCATATTCAATAATGGTTTGTTTTGCCTTTTCACTTACAGAGAAGGTAGGATATACGCTGATGCTATCGCCAGAGTGAACACCCGTTCTTTCAATAAGTTCCATAATACCGGGGATAAATACGTCTTTACCATCGCAAACGGCATCAATTTCAAGTTCTTTACCAACGATATATTTATCGACCAAAATAGGATGGTCTTCACTAATATCAACGGCTGTTTTAAGGTAAGTTCTTAAACCTGCTTCGTTACCGACAATCTGCATTGCCCTACCGCCTAAAACGTATGACGGACGAACGAGAACAGGATAACCGATTTCTTCAGCAACCTTAACGCCGTCTTCAACGCTGAAAACCGCTTGTCCTTTAGGTTGTGGGATACCGAGTTTAAGCATAATTTTTTCAAAAGCATCCCTGTCTTCCGCGTTATTTATCGCTTCACAGTCAGTACCGATAATTTTTGCGCCCCTATCCATAATAGATTCCGCAAGGTTTATTGCCGTTTGACCACCAAGCGAAGTTATAACGCCCATAGGATTTTCAAATTCTATTACGTTCATAACGTCTTCAGTAGTAAGCGGTTCAAAGTAAAGTTTATCACTTACGGTATAATCGGTTGAAACGGTTTCCGGGTTGTTGTTAATTATTATTGCTTCTAACCCCGTTTCTTTTATAGTTTTAACGGCGTGAACGGTTGAATAGTCAAACTCAACGCCCTGTCCTATTCTTATAGGCCCGCTACCTAAAACCACTGCTTTTTCTTTTTTGGTGATTATAGAATCGTTTTCACCGATATAGGTTGAGTAAAAATATGGTATATAAGCGCCACTATGGAGCGTGTCAACCATTTTATAAACGGGTTTAATTCCGTTTTCTTTTCTTAAAGCGTTAACTTCGATTTCTTTAACGCCCCAAAGTTTAGCAATATAAGCATCTGCAAAGCCGAGTGTTTTTGCTGCGGCAAGCGCTTTCACGTCGCCCTTTTTATCAGCAATAATTTTTTCCATATCAACGATAGATTTGAAAGTTTCTAGGAAAAGTTCTGTGATTTTAGTTACGTTATGTATAGTTTCTATACTAACACCGCGCCTTAAAAGTTCAGTTATTGCAAATACGTTATCAGACTTAAATTCTTTTAAGTATTCTAAAAGTTCATCCGTAGTCATTCCGTCGAATTTTGCAAGATAGAAATGGTTTACGCCGATTTCTAACGAACGTACGGACTTTAACATACATTCCGCAAGCGTTGTTCCTATACCCATAACTTCGCCTGTTGCTTTCATCTGCGTACCTAAAACGTTAGATGCAGAAGTGAATTTATCGAACGGGAAACGCGGGAATTTTGCAACTACGTAATCAAGAACAGGCTCGTGAATTGCAGTAGTTCCGGAAACGAAAATTTCGTCAAGAGTTAAACCAAGCGCAACTTTTGCCGTTACTTTTGCTATAGGATATCCGCTAGCCTTACTTGCAAGCGCTGACGAACGAGAAACACGGGGGTTTACTTCAATCAAATAATATTCGCTAGAGTTCGGGTTGAGCGCGAATTGAACGTTACAACCACCTTCGATTTTAAGTTCTTTTATAATCTTAATAGAGGCGTCGTTAAGCATCTTTAAATCGTGCGCGTTTAATGACATTATCGGCGCAACAACTATAGAGTCCCCCGTATGAACGCCGACCGGGTCAACGTTTTCCATTCCGCATATAGTAATAGCGTTATCTTTTGAGTCACGCATTACTTCAAACTCAATTTCTTTATATCCTTTTACGCTCTTTTCTACTAGCACTTGACCAACAGGTGAAAGTTTAAGAGCGTTTTTCATAATTTGAACCAACTCTTCATCATTATCAGCAAAACCACCGCCAGTTCCGCCGAGTGTAAACGCAGGACGCAAAACTACGGGATAGCCGATTTTATTTGCAGCAACTTTCGCTTCTTCTATGCTGTAAGTTATTTCCGACTGAATTACAGGTTGACCGATAGATTCGCACATTTCCTTAAACAACTCTCTATCTTCAGCCCTTTCAATAGATTTTGCGTTAGTGCCTAAAAGTTCAACGTGACATTCGCTTAAAACGCCTTTTTTAGCAAGTTGCATTGCCAAGTTTAACCCTGTTTGTCCACCAAGACCGGGGATAATTGCATCAGGGCGTTCATAACGTAGAATTTTTGCTACATATTCAAGCGTTAAAGGCTCCATATAAACCTTATCTGCAATAGTAGTGTCGGTCATAATGGTTGCAGGGTTAGAGTTGCAAAGAATAACTTCATACCCTTCTTCTTTGAGCGCTAAACATGCTTGCGTACCCGCATAGTCGAATTCAGCAGCCTGACCGATAACGATAGGTCCGCTCCCGATTACCAAAACTTTTTTAATGTCCGTTCTTTTTGGCATAGTTTTTCTCCTTAATGTGAATTTATATTATAAATTTATTTTTCCAAATTGTTATAAACTGGTTTACCGTTGCAAAAGTTCATAAGGCATTTGCCGTAAACTTTTTTACCCTTAAACGGTGTGCTTTTACCTTTCGAAATAAAGTTTTCAGGGTTAATTTCATACTCGGTATCCAAATCAAACACGGCAAAGTTTGCTTTTTTACCTTCGGCAACTTCAATATCTAGCCCGAAACGCTTTGCTGGATTAACACTCATAATTTCAACTGCTTTTTCAAGCGTTATTTCACCCTTTTTTACAAGTTCGGTATAAACTATTGGAAATGCCGTTTCTAACCCAACTATACCGTTTAAACTTAAAAGCCCTTTGCTTTTCTCTTCCGCAGAATGAGGCGCGTGGTCGGTTGCAAGAATGCTTATAGTGCCGTCTTTAATGCCTTCACTAAGCGCAAGCCTATCTTCTTCTGCGCGAATTGGTGGATTCATCTTAAACCCGCCGTCTTCTTCAAGCATACTGTCGTTAAACACCAAGTAATGCGGTCCAGTTTCCGCCGTTACGTTTGTACCGCGCTTTTTAGCGCTACGTATTGCGGCGACGCTCTCTTTTGCAGAAACGTGGCAAACGTGATAAGTTACGCCCGTTTCTTCTGCAAGTTTTAAGTCACGCTCAACTTGCTTATATTCGCTTGCGGAGCATATACCTTTATGACCGTGCGCGCGAGCGTATTCCCCGTCGTGAATATACCCACCGAAAAGAAGTGAATCATCTTCACAATGCGCGGTAATTATTTTGCCGTGCTTTTTTGCAATCATCATAGCGCGTTTCATCATATCTGAATTCTGAACGCCCCTACCATCGTCTGAAAATGCTAAAACCTTTTCACAAAGTTCTTCCATATCTGAAAGTTCTTCACCCTTTTCACCTTTAGTAATAGATGCAACGGGATAGACGGAAATAACGGCGTCTTTATCAATTATATCTTGTTGAATTTTAAGAGTTTCAATACTATCTGGAACAGGTTTTAAGTTCGGCATTGTAAATACTGCGCTATAACCTGCAGCCGCCGCTGCTAAAGTGCCAGATTTGATAGTTTCTTTATATGAAAAACCCGGCTCGCGAAGATGCACGTGCACATCCACAAAACCGGGAAAAATATACTTATTTAAACAGTCTATAACCTTATAAGAAGAAATATCGGTAGGCAATGAAAGGGAAACTATCCCCTCGGTAACCGAAAGGTCTTTTTTTACAAACTGACCACCTGCATATACAGTTGCATTTTTTAAAACGTAATTCATTGTCTTCTCCCAAGTAAAGAAAAAAGCCGTGCAAAAGCAAGGCTTAATGTAACATAAACTACGGGTAACGCCCGCTTAAATGATAAAACCTTGCCGGTATCCCGTACCGAATTAAAGATTTTTTCTTCTTATTCCGTTCTTATATAGAATAACATTTAAACACTTTATTGTCAAGAATTTAAGAAAGCATTTTTAAATGTTCAAACATTTATTTTGCGCCTTTATGATTAAATACAACGGCTACCGTTTTGAATAAAATTTTTATATCTAGCCAAATTGACCTTTTTTTGATATATTCTACGTCAAAAAGCACTTTTTCTTGCGGTTTAAGGTCATAACCACCACTAACTTGCGCTAAGCCAGTAATACCAGGTTTAACTTTTAACCTTTCACTAAAGCCGTGAACGTATTTTTCAAACTCAACGTAAAAGCATTCCCTTTCAGGACGCGGGCCGATTAAAGACATTGTGCCGATTAAACAACAAATAAGTTGCGGAAGCTCGTCTATCCTACACTTACGCATAAAACGCCCGAACTTATAAATGCGGTTATCTTCTTCGCCCATAGACCATTGCGCGCCGTTCTTTTCAGCATCAACGACCATCGTTCTAAACTTTATAAGTTTAAATTTTTTGCCGTTTAGCCCTAACCTTTCTTGACAGTAAAATATCGGACCTTTTGAAGAACATTTTATTATAATTGCGATGATAATAAAAGGCACTAAAAGAATAGAAAGACTTATTAAAGAAACTAAAAAGTCAAATAATCTTTTGAAAAACGCAAAAAACGGTTTGCGCTTAATTTTGCCTAAATCTTCAACGAAATACTCTTCATCTTCGCCAACTTCAAAAGGAAGTTTAATGTTGCTTGATTCAGTTTCTTGCTTTTTATTATAGCCGTTATTTAAATTCTTATCGTCTTCAGGCTGATTTATATTATCGTTAGTAAAAGTATCCATAATCACTCAATTTCAAACCGTTATATTGCCAAAGCGTAATTTGACTGAATTATTATACTACTTTATCAAATGCTTGTCAATGCTTTAATCAATATTTGCCATTTATTTAAATTTTAGCCCTTAATATATCCCCTTTATTTAACGGAATATCTGTGAATAATTTAAGTTTTTCTTGAACTATTTTAGCGTCAAAAACCTGTTCGCCTTTTATATTTTCAAGTTTAACTACGGTAACTAATTTATTAAAACTTTCGCTTGGCGATAATATTTCAAGAACGTCACCCACTTTAAAACGATTGCGCATTTCAACGAGCGCGTAATCCCTATTTTTATTACTTTCAATAACGTTTGCAATAAATTTGTGAGTGCCTTTACTTTGGCTGTCGTCATAATTAACCGTTCTATCATTATACCCGGTAATAAACGCCGTAGTAAATTCACGGTGAGCGGTCTTTTTAAGTTCGCTTTGATAAAGAGAGTTTTCTTTGTACGATTCGCCAACCGCATAATACGCGTCTATTGCTCGGCGGTATGCGTTTACAACCGTTGCAAGGTAATATTCGCTTTTCATACGCCCTTCGATTTTAAACGAGCATACGCCTGCTTTATCAAGTTCATCAATATAATCAAGTAAGTTTAGGTCTTTGCTGTTCATTATATAAGTTCCGCGTTCGTCTTCTTGCATTTCTAAATAGCCGCATTCGGAATCTTTTTCACGGATTTCATAGTGCCAACGGCACGCTTGAACACACTCGCCACGGTTACTACTTCTTCCCGTTCTGTAATCAGAAAGCAAACACCTACCGCTATACGATATACACATTGCGCCGTGAATAAACGTTTCAATTTCCATATCGGGAACTTTTTGGTGGATGGTTTTTATTTCTTCAAGAGATAATTCCCTTGCTAAAATCACGCGCTTTAACCCTTGTTTTTTCCAAAACTCAACCGTTTTATAATTTAGCGTGTTTGCTTGGGTTGAAAGATTTACGGGTAAATTAGGGGCAACTTCTCTAGCAAGATAAATAAGCCCCGTATCCGAAACTATAGCGCCGTCAATACCAGCGTTTTCTAAAAATTTAAAATACTCTTCAGCAGCCGTAATATCATCATTGCGCCCAAAAATATTTACGGTAACGTAAACTTTTTTACCGATAGAATGCGCAAAGGATACCGCATCAATTATTTCTTCATCAGTAAAGTTACCTGCAAGCGCGCGAAGGCTAAAATTTTTGCCACCTATATACACCGCGTCTGCGCCAAAATAAAACGCAGTTTTAAGTTTTGACATATCGCCCGCTGGCGATAAAAGTTCTATCTTTTTCATTTGAGTTTTTCCGTTATACTTATTCCGTCTTCTATATCTATAATTTCCGTCTTTAAACTGTCAGAATTTGTTATTTCCGCAATGAATTTTTCCATACTGTGCTTCGTGGTGTTAAACCTTCTAGGAGTTTTAACTTTATCATTAACATATCCACGAAACAATACGTTATCTGCAAAAAGTATGCCACCAACCGAAAGAACGGATAAAAGATTAGGCAAATATTCGTAATAATGCCCTTTAGGCCCGTCCAAAAAAATAAAATCATATTCTCCGGTAAGCACGGGGATTATTTCAGATGCGTCCCCTTGAAAAATTTTAGCGCGGCTTTCCACACCGAACGTTTTATAATTTTCTTTTGCGATTTTAATTTTATCTTCGTCGATTTCAATACCTGTAAGCAATGATTTTTGACTTTCTAAAAGCATTGCTATACCTGATAAGCCACGGTTTACGCCGATTTCTAAAATTCTTACAGGTTTTTTCTCTCTAACTTTTTCTAAAAGTAACAGAAATGATTTATCTCTTAATACTGGTTCGCCTGCTTTTTTAGCGTCTTCCCTTAATGCGTATATACGTTCGTCCAAGTTATACCACCATAACAACGGGTAAAATCATAGGATTTTTCTTCGTCGCTTTAAATATATAATTTTTTATACTTCTTCTAATAAGTGCGTTTAGTTCGCTTTCATCACGAACGGTGCGCAAATCCACTTTATTAAGCGCGTTTGCAACGTTTGATTTTGCTTCGTTAATCATTGTTTCACTAAACACAAGCCCTTTACCTATTATTTCAAGAGAAGTCAACCTTGCGCTTAATTCTTCAACGCCAACAACCACAACGACTAGCCCGTCTTCTGAAAGGTGAATTCTATCACGCAAAACGAAACTGTCTGCACCGTCTATCCCCACGCCGTCAACAAAACGCGAGCCTGCGTGGAATTTTTCGCCGAACTTCATAGCGTTTGAAGTAAGTTCTACGGTATCGCCTATATCGGCAATAAGAATATTACTCTCTCTCATCCCCAAACTTTCAGCAAGCCTTGCGTGCTTTTTAAGATGGCGGTATTCACCGTGCACGGGAATAAAAAATTTAGGACTGATTAAAGTGTGTAACATTTTTAGTTCGCCTTTACATGCGTGCCCCGAAACGTGAATAGGCTCTAATGATTCGTAAATAACTTCAGCGCCAAGTCTATATAAATTATTGATAACGCCGTAAATCATCTTTTCATTGCCGGGGATTACGGACGCGCTAATAACCACCGTATCGTTTTTCCCGATAACAACTTTATTAAACTCACCGCTAGCCATTCTAGTAAGCGCGCTCATAGGTTCGCCTTGAGTGCCAGTGGACACGATTAAAATCTGTTCGTCTTTAAAACTTTTGGTCTTTTCGACGTCGATTATAAGCCCGTCTGGAATATTTAGTTCGCCGATTTTTGCCGCCGCCTCTGCAATATTTATCATACTGCGCCCGGAAAAAGCAACCTTTCTTTTATACTTTACCGCTAAATCAAGAATTTGTTGAAGCCTATGAACGTTAGAAGCAAACGTTGCTATAATAAGCCTTCTTTTAATATTGTCAGCAAACACGTGGTCTAAAGTATCTTTAACTACGGATTCACTCATAGTCATTCCGTCAATTTCAATATTTGTTGAATCTGCCATCATTAAAAGAACGCCTTTTTTACCTATTTCAGCAATTCTATTTAAATCCATCATTTCACCGTTTACAGGCGTAAAGTCTATCTTAAAATCCCCCGAATGAAAAACCACGCCGACGGGAGTTGTAATTGCTAACCCTACGGCGCCTGCGATAGAGTGGTTTACGTTTATAAACTCAACGGAAAAACAACCTAGTTTGATAACGCTACCCGCTTTAACGCAATTAAGGCTAACGTCGTTTAATCGGTGTTCTTTTAATTTATTTTCTATAAGCGTAAGGGTTAATTTAGTTCCGAATACGGGAGCAGAAATATCTTTTAATATATACGGCAGTCCGCCTATATGGTCTTCGTGCCCGTGCGTTATAACTATACCGCGAATACGGCTTTTATTTTGCGCTAAATAAGTTACGTCAGGTATAACAAGGTCTACACCCGGCATATTATCACCTGGGAAAGTCAGCCCTGCATCTATAACGATAATATCTTTACCGAACTCTAACGCGGTCATATTTTTACCGATTTCACCAACGCCACCGATAAAGCGAACTTTTAACGATTTTTTATTTTCCTTAACTTGTTTTACGACTTCGGTTTTTTCTTTTTGCTGCTTATCTTTATTAGGTTTTACCGAAACGCTAGTTTTTTTATTTTTCAAAGTAATCTCCTTGTAATTTGAATTGAGCATAATTTTACATTTTGATTATACACTTTTTTCAAAAAAAAGTAAACAGTATTTAAAAGACAAACTAATTTTTGTTTCAATTATGGGTAAAAACACTTGAAAAAAAAGTCGTATAAGGTTATAATAGTAGGAAATATATAAAATAGTAAAAATACTTATTTAATAGGAGTACAAATATGAGAGTTTACAATTTTGCAGCAGGCCCATCAACTCTCCCCCTTCCCGTTTTAGAAGAAGCGCAGAGAGAACTTTTAGATTTCCAAGGAACTGGAATGAGTATTACGGAAATGAGCCACCGCGGTAAACCGTTTATGGCAGTAAACGCAGAGGCTCAACAACTTCTCCGTGAACTTATGAACATACCTGATAATTATTCAGTTCTTTTCGTTCAAGGTGGCGCAACACAACAATTTGCAGCCGTTCCGTTAAACTTACTTAAAAACGGCAAAGCCGATTATCTTGTAACCGGCAACTTTGCTTCAAAAGCGTACGAAGAAGGTTTAAAATACGGCGATATGGCTATTGCAGCATCTTCTAAAGAAGCAGGCTATACTTTTATTCCCGATTTAAATAGCGTTAAATTCCGTGACGGAATAGATTACGTTCACACCACTTATAACAACACCATTTTCGGTACTAGATATACAGAACTCCCTAAAACTGATGCAACTCTTGTAAGCGATATGAGTTCTTGCATTTTAAGTGAAGTCGTTGACGTTAATAAATTCGGTTTAATTTATGCTGGCGCGCAAAAAAATATTGCCCCCGCAGGTTTAACCATAGTTATAGTAAGAAAAGATTTGCTCGGTAATGCCGCGCCTATCTGCCCCGTTATGCTTAACTATGCAATTCAAGATAAAAATGACAGTTTATATAACACCCCGCCTTGTTTCCCCATCTATATTTCACTTTTAGTATTTAGATGGCTTAAAAAATTAGGTGGCGTTCCCGCTATGCAAAAAATTAACGAAGAAAAAGCCGCTCTTTTATACGACTTCATTGATAACTCTGGTTTTTACACTAATAAGGTAAACAAGAAAGACCGTTCTCTTATGAACGTACCTTTCATTACCCCGAGTGAAGAACTTGATGCGAAGTTTATTTCCGAAGCAACCAAAAACGGTTTAGTTTCACTTAAAGGTCACCGTTTGGCTGGCGGTATGAGAGCGTCTATATATAACGCAATGCCGATTGAAGGTGTTAAAGCACTTATTGAATTTATGAAGAAATTCCAAATGGAGAATAAATAAAATGAAAAACATACTTACGCTAAACGCAATAAGCCCCGTTATAAACGATATTTTTGATTCTACCTATAACGTTGCACCCGACGCGGAATCCCCCGTTGGAATTATGCTCCGCTCGTTTAAGATGCACGATTATAAACTTGATGAAAATACCGTTGCTATCGCAAGAGCGGGCGCAGGCACGAACAATATCCCCGTAAAGGAATACGCTGAACAAGGTGTTGTTGTTTTCAATACCCCCGGCGCAAACGCAAACGCTGTTAAAGAACTTGTGCTTGCAGCGCTACTTATCGGGTCAAGAAATATTATCAACGCAAACAACTGGGTTAAAACGTTAAAAGGTAACGGCGAAGAAGTTGCTAAAATGGTTGAAAAAGGCAAAGCGAATTTTGCCGGCCACGAAATTAAAGGCAAAACACTTGGCGTTATAGGTCTTGGCGCAATAGGCGCTTTAGTTGCAAACGCTGCGCTTGATTTAGGAATGAAAGTTTACGGATACGACCCGTTCTTATCAGTAAACGCTGCGCTCCGCTTATCTTCTGACGTTAAAATTGTTAAAGAACTTAACGACATTGCTAAAAATTGTGACTATATTACCATTCATATCCCCTATATCCCCGACCAAAACAAGGGCATCATCAACGCGGGACTTATCCGCAAGATGAAAGACGGCGTTGTTTTAATCAACTGCGCAAGGGGTGAATTAGTTGACAACGCTTCTATAATTAAGGCTACTGAAAGCGGTAAAGTTGCAAAATATATAGTTGACTTCCCCGCAGACGAACTTATTGACGTAAACAACGTTATCTGCATCCCTCACCTTGGCGCGTCTACTG